>JBBRHH010000036.1:0-20320 GCA_038222915.1 Tepidisphaerales bacterium | reverse complement strand
GGCGAGAAGCTCATCGATGGCGGCGACCGATTTTTCGTATTTTTTCAGGGCGATTTGGCAATGGGCGAGGACGACGTGGGCCTCGTCGCGCTGGGGGAATTTGGTGTCGGCGACGACCAGTGTGAGGGGCGGGATGGCGTTTTCGCTGTCGCCCTGGCGATAGAGGCAGACGCCAAGGGCATAGCGGGCGGTTTGGGCGTCGGGGCTGGTGGGGTATTGGGTGAGGAACTCGGAGTATTCCTGGGCGGCGAGCTTCCAGAGGCCGCGACCGAAAAGGCCGTTGGCGGCGAGAATTTTTTTGGCGGCGCGGTCGACCGATTGGTCGGTTGGCGGTGCTGGGGGATCGGCGGCACGCAAGGGAAGCGGGGCGAGCATCGCGGTGGCGATGCAGGCTGAGAAGATCAATCGCCTACCTTGGCGGACGAAGGGCATACGAGAACTCCGGCGAAGATGCTCCCCGCTGCGGCTGAAAACTGGGTGCGCGGGGGGTTGGTGCGCTTGGTGTTGCTTATGGTCAGGTACGTTGGGGGGGACGTCAAGTTGAAGGAAGGTAGTGGGAATGGGGCACGATGGGATGGCGGGGTGGATTATCGGGCTTGTAGCGGGCTTTAGAGTTCAAATAGGTGGAGCTGATCCGTGCCGGATCGCGGCTAGAAAGGTCAGCGGATCGACTACCTTCATCGGATGGGCGATCTGACGAAATTGTTTGCAGACGATCGAGTGACCAGTCATCAGCGAGAGTAGGTCCTTGTCTCTGCTCACCAAGAAATCCGCTTGGGCGGCTACCGCGAGATCGATATAGGGTTCATCCTGCGTGGCACGAGGGTAGTTGAACACATGTCGGACGCGTCGGAGCATCGTTGCTTTGTACATCAACCGATCCAAGAACGCCGTGATTGAGATATCGGTCAACTGGCTGTTTTTTTCGCGAATGGTCGGATACTTCAAGACCGCGCGAAGTTCTTTCAGGGTAGCCCGACTGACATAGAGGATAACATGACCGTCGTCGAAAAGCCGAAGTGCGCTGGCTGCCGGACCCTCCTTATGCAGCGCGGACTGCAGGAGAACGTTACAGTCAAAGACGACGCGCGGCCGCTCAGCGGTCACTTTCGCGCTTTCCGCTTGTTCCGTGCATGGATGTTCTTTCGCGCGTCCGAAACGAGCGCGTCCAACTCATCTTCCGTCATCCCACTTTTCTTGAAGCCTTCGCGAACGGGCTTGAGTATTTCGTCGAATGAACGGCTGGCAAGCAGGTCTCGTTCGATGAGGGATCGGACATACTCAGAAAGGGTCTTGCCCTGTTCCTTGGCTTTCTTTTCGGCTGCCCGAAGTTGAGATGATTTCAGGCCTATATCCTGAAATGAAAGTGTTGTCATAATGAACTTTAGTATATCACACATGACGGCAGCATTAAGTCCGCGCAGCATTGTCGTTGATGTCAACATCTTTTGGCGCGGTGGTAGTATGGGTTGGCAGTGTGTTTGAAATGGATTGCGGTTGATGCGCGAGGTGGCTTGGCTTGACAAGGACTTTGCCTCGCGCTAACAATTGCGGATTGTCGCGGCTGGCGGATTGCCGCGGCTGTTTTTGCCTTGACCGGGAAGACGTGGCGTAAGGTTTGGAGACGACGCGTCGGTCGGCACATTTTTTTAGCCACTTGATGGATCGAAGGGCGCTGGACTCGTTGGCGCTTGTGTTGTCTTGTCGGCTTGCAGAGAGAGGATAACGACCTTGATATCGGTTCATGAACTTACGAAGGTCTATGGCCAGACTTTGGCGGTGGATCACATCAGTTTTGAAGTGGAAAAGGGGCAGATCGTGGGATTTCTTGGGCCAAACGGCGCCGGGAAATCGACGACGCTGCGGATGCTGACCTGCTATATCCCCCCTACCAGCGGCGGCGCGACGGTGGCCGGGCTGGATATTTTCAGCGAGTCGGACGCGGTGCGGGAAAAAATGGGATATCTGCCGGAAAACGTGCCTCTCTACACCGAAATGAAGGTGGAGGAGTATCTGGCTTTTCGGGGAAAGCTGCGGAAGATGCCGCGGGATGAACGCAACAGGCGCATCGACTATGTGATCGAGCGCTGTTGGCTGAAGAATGTGCGGAAGCGGACGATTGGACATCTGTCGAAGGGGTATCGCCAGCGGGTGGGGTTGGCGGATTCACTCTTGCATAACCCGCCGGTTTTGATTCTGGACGAGCCGACGGTCGGGCTGGATCCGACGCAGATTCGCGAGACGCGCAAGCTGATCAAGGAATTGGCCGGGCAGCATACCGTGATGCTTTCGACGCATATTCTGCCGGAAGTGGAAGCGGTGTGCAGCCGGGTGATCGTGATCGCGGGCGGGCGGATTGTCGCGCAGGGATCGCCTGAGGAACTGGTCAACACGCGGCGGCTGACTGCTCGCGTGCTGATTGAGTGCCGCGGGCCTTCGAAGGACGTGGAGACGGCGCTGGGGCGGGTGAGCGGCGTTGGGCATGTGGAAATGCTGCCGGGACGCGCTGGAGCCGAGAATGGAACGGTCATCGCGGCGCTGCGGGCGAAGGATGGATACGACGTGCGCGAAGAAGCATCGCGGACGGTGATTCAGAATGGTTGGCCATTGCGGGAGGTTCGATTGGAGCATGCGACTCTGGAAGAATATTTCGTGCATGTGACGGCGAATCAGGCGATGGGTTCGGTGGCCGCTGGTTCGAAGGAGGTCGCATGAGCCGTGCATGGGTTATCGCTCGCCGCGAGCTGAGCAGTTATTTTTATTCGCCGATCGCCTACGTGGTGATGATGTTGTTTTTGCTGGCGAGCGGCGTCTTTTTCTGGGACGACTTTCAGCCGGGACAGCCGGTCGAGATGCGGCACATCTTTGAATGGATGGTGTGGCTGCTGGTGTTCGTCGTACCGGTGCTGTGCATGGGATTGCTGGCGCAGGAATGGGCGACGGGGACGATTGAAACTTTGATGACGTCGCCGATCGGCGAAGGGGAAGTGGTGGTCGGGAAGTTTCTGGGATCGCTGATGTTTTTCGGCGTTCTGCTGATTCCGACGCTGCTGTTTGTGGCGATGCTGCGGATGTATGGGTTGCCGGATTACGGGCCGATTTTCAGCGGATATCTGGGGATTATTCTTGTGGGCGGGATGTATATCGCGATCACTTTATTCTGCTCGTCGTTGACGAAGAGCCAGGTGGTGGCGGCGGCGACGGCGGCGGCGATTTTGTTTGTGATTACGATCGTGCCGTACATCGCGGCAGGCCGGGCGACGCTGAGCGGGTTTTGGCGCGGGGTGACGGACCAGGCGGTTTACCGGCGGTATAGCGATTTTGCCAAGGGCGTAATTGATAGCGGCAACGTTGTGTTTTTTGTCGCGATCACGGCCGTGTTTTTGTTTTTGACGGTGAAGGTGATGGAGGCTCGGCGGTGGAAGTAGGCGGAACTGCAAATTTCAAAATTGAAATTTCAGATTTCAGAACGCAGAGTAAATTGAATTCCTGACCAAGCGAGTTTTGTATGGCTGAGATAGATAAAGGTTCCAGGCGCGCGGTGGCGGAGACGCAGCGTGAGCGGTGGATCAAGTATGGCGGCAATGTGCTGCTGGTTTCGATTGTCGTTGTGGTGTTGGCGGCCGCGGCCATTTACGCAACGGAGCGCAAGCCGTACCGGCACGATACGACGGCGGCGGGTCTTTACAGCCTGAAGGACCAGACGCTGCACCTGATCAAGACCAATACGCAGAAGATCAAGATTGTGAGCCTGTATACAAAGGCCAAGCCGGGCGAAACGGTGCGCGTGGAAAACGGTGCGACGCCGATCGACGAGGCGGGCGTGGTGTCGGATCTGCTGGATGAATATCACAGCAAGGGAACCAATATTGAGGTGGAGACGATCGATCCGGTGACCAATCCGGGCAAGGTGGATGACCTGATCGACGAGGTGTCGAACAAGTACGGCGGCGAGGTGAGCAAGTATCGCGAATTCTCCGACCAGGTTCCCAAGAAGTTTGCCACGATCAAAGAACTGGCCAACGGGGAAGCGGCGAAATTGAAGACGCTGCTGGAGAGTGGAAATCCCGGGAATACGCAGAGCGATTTTACGCACATTGCGCAGAGCCTGCGGGCGATACCGCGGCAGTTGGAACAGACGGAAAAGCGCGTGCAGCGGGCGCTGGCGCAGAGGCCGCCCGACTATAAGGGGGTTTCGGACAACGTTTCGAAGTACATGGAAGATGTGTCGTCGGAGATGGGCGGGATTGGCGAATATCTCACGGGCTTAAAGACCGACACGAAGCTTTCGGATGCGGTGCAGGCGTATGCGACTTCGAGCGCGGCGCAATTTGCGACGATGAAGAAGGCGGCCGACGATCTGGTGAAGCAGTCCAAGGGGCTGGGCGAGCTGAAGCTGGATGCGCTGCGGGATGCGCTGGCACAGAAGAATCCGATCCTGGTCCGTGGCGAGACGGAATGGAAGGTTGTTCCTTACAACAAGGTCTGGCGGTTTGACGATCGGGATGTTCGACGTGCGCCTGCGAACAGTTCGCTGCATCCGCGGTTTGCGGGCGAGCAGATGATCAGCACGGCCATCCTGGCGCTGAACCAGCCCAAGAAGCTGAAGGTGGCGTTTGTGCGGGCGGGCGGCGAGCCGATGGCTTCGCCGCAGATGATGATGACGCAGCGCGGGCCGTCGTTCGCGGGCGGGCAGTTTTCGTCCATTGCAGACCGGCTGCGGGATTACAACTATGACGTGGTGGACAAGGACGTGACGGGGATGTGGGCGATGCAGTCGCAGGGACAAGGGCCGCCCGAGCCGTCGGATGCCGAGATTCGGGATGCGGTGTGGGTGGTGTTTGCTTTCCCAACGGGCGAGAACCCGCAGGGCGGTCCGCCGCCTGGCGTGAGCGCGAAGCTGATGGAGCATCTGGCCAACGGTGGATCGGCGCTGATTTTAAATGATCCGCGCGGCGAGAACATGACCAACACGCTCAAGGACTGGGGCGTTGAAGTGCGGCGCGATGCGCTGTGCGTGCATGAGCTGATCAAGGGAAACGGCGCTGAGACGGGGATGATTGAGGAGGCCAAGAAAGTTCCCTATATCTTTGAGATCAAGGACTGGGGGAACCATGTGATCACCAACACGATGCGGTCGTTGCCGGGCGTGGCGGTGGGGACTGCGCCGGTCATCATCACGCCGACCAAGGGCGTGACGGCGACGTCGATCATCCCGCTGCCGGGCGAGCCGACGAATCCCCGGTGTTGGGGCGAGACGGACCAGGAATCGATTCGGCAGCCTGCTGGCCCAAAGTTTGACGAAGGCAAGGACATGGCAGCGCCGATCTTCGCGGGCGCCGCGGCGGAAAGGGACAAGGGGCGGATTGTGGTGGTGGGAACGCCAATGTTCTTCTTCCCGAATATCATTGATTTTCCGGATCCGGAACTGGCCAAGCGCGACATCATGGCGCTGCGGTTTCCGGGGAACGGCGAGCTGTTCATGAACAGCATTTTCTGGCTGAGCCGGCAGGAGACGATGATCGCCATCAGCCCGGCGGCGATGGACGTGAGCCGGCTGGATGTGACGCCTGGCGCGCAGAAGTTCTGGCGGGTGGGCGTGCTGCTGATCGGCCTGCCGCTGCTGGTGCTGGCCGCCGGTGCTTTCATGTATTTTTCACGACGCGACTAAACGGGGATTGATCACACCATGAATTTCAAGACCACCATTTTATTAGTTGTTCTGCTGGCGCTGGTCGGCGGATATTTGTTTGTCACCCGCGATAAAGGCGAGGCCGAGACCAAGACAGAGGAGCATTCGCTGGTTGACGTGAAGAAGGATGACGTCAGCAAGGTGGTGATCACGCCGGCCGACGGGAAACAGATCGTGCTGGAAAAGTCGGCGGCGAAGCCGGTGACCAAGACGATGATGAACGCGACGGGCGGAGCAGACTGGCGGCTGACGCAGCCGGTGAATGCGCTGGCGGATGCCGCGGAAGTGACCGGCCTGCTGGATGCGGTAATTGGTTTGAAGTCAGCGGCCCAGACTACGGCGGGCGGCACGGGGTTGGACAAGCCGCAGTTCAAGGTGGAGATGACGGCCGGCGGGAAGGCGACGACGCTGCTGGTTGGAAAGAAGCTGGGGGCGACGGGCGGGTTGTATGTGAAGGTGGATGGGAAGGACAAGGCGGAGGTGGTGCCGAGCGATCTGCTGACCAAGCTGGATCGGCCGGCAAGCGCCTATCGGCAGAACAAGCTGGTGGAAGCGGCGACCAGCGATATGCAGCAGCTGCAGTTGACGCTGAAGGATGGAAGCACGATCACGCTGGCGAAGCGCGGAATCGATTGGGAGATCACGTCGCCCGCGAAGATTCCGGCCGAGTCGAGCGCGGTGAGCGACATTCTTTTTGGGATTACCGCACTGAAAGCGACGGAATGGGTGGAAGACCCGAGCGATGCGGTGGGACTGAACAAGCCATCGGCGGTGGTTTCGTTCAGCACGCAGGCCGCGACGACGCAGCCGACGACGGCCGCGGCGGTGGCGACCGGGCCGGCGTGGACTACATTGAAGTTCGGTGACTTTGACGGGTGGGAGAAGAAGAATCTGTACGTGCAACTGGGTGACACGCAGCAGATTGCGAAAGTGACGGCCAACTCCATCGAGAAGTTTCAGCCGACAACGCTGGATCTGCGCGATAAGCGGGCGGCGGATGTGACGCCGGCGAATGTGAGCCGGATTTCGATCGTGTCGAATGTTGCCGCGACAACACAACCGACAACCCGGCCTGAGAGTAAAACAGAGATTGTGATCGAGCGGAAGAAGGCTCCTGCGACCTTGCCCACAACCGCGCCGGCGGTGGCGACGACCGGGCCGACGACTGTGGCGGCCACGGGGCCGGCGACTGCACCCGCGACGCAGGCTGTTTCGACACAACCGGCTTTGCCGCCGTCGAAGTGGGAGTTGAAGGCCGGCGGGAGCGGCGATGCGGAGGAGTTAAAGGTGACGCAGTTGCTGGATGCCCTGCATCCGCTTCGGGCGACCAAGTATCTTGATCCTGCGGGGCCGGCCACGCAGCCGAGCGCTTCATATACAGTGTCAATTGACGCGGTTGGCGCGGGCGGGGCGGAGGCGGCTTCTTATCAGATTCAACTGATTGATCCGGGTGCGACCAAACCATTGATCGGGCAATACAACGGCCTGCGGTTTGAGCTGGACCGGGATATTTTGAAGAAGCTGCAGGGCGACTGGACGAACAAGCTTGCGCCGCCTGAGCCGCCGCCGATGACTTCACCGCACGGGCGGATCCCGGGCGGGCCGGGTGGACCGGGCGGATTTGGGCCTCCTGGCGGGGAGTGATGACTTTGAATCGCGAAGTCGCGAAGGCACGAAGAATGCGGTCGTTTCATCAGCTTGGGCAGAAGTCGATTCTCTCGGACGCGCAGCTTGCGGCGCCGCGCAGGATATTGGAGGGGTTTACGAACCCGAGGCCGAAGCGGGATTACGAGATCAAGTTTGTGTTTCCGGAGTTCACGAGTGTTTGTCCTGTGACGGGGCAGCCGGATTTTGCGACGATTACGCTGGAGTATGTGCCGGACCGGCTCTGCGTGGAGATGAAGAGCTTAAAGCTCTATTACTTTGCGTATCGGAACAAGGGCATTTTTTATGAGGGGGTTGTCAATACGATTCTGGACGATCTGGTCGCGGTGTTGAAGCCGCGGCGGATGAAAGTGGTGGGGGAATTTGCGGTGCGCGGGGGGACGGCTGGGACGGTTACGGCGGAGTATGTTGGGAAGCGGCGAGATAAGCGTTAAGCGAATCGGCACGACTCAACTGGCTTTACCGATGATCGTTTCGAGTCCGCGGGCGATAAGTTGGGCGCGTGTGATCTTCTGCCGGCGAGCATATCGGTCGGCCCGATTCAATAGACCTTGTTCCACGCTGACCATTACACGCTTGATTCCCTCTCCTACTTTTGGACGGCCAACAGCGCGCCTGAGACGCTTCTCAATGCGCTCCATCTGCGCCCTCTCTTTGGGCGTATATTTGAGGTACTTTGGCTTGTAGTTTGGATCGTCGAACATCTTCGTCGCCTCGGCCAGTTCATCCGCGTTCATCTCCTGATAAGGCTTGGTGCGTTTGCTCATTTTTTCCTCCGGCGGTATCGCCGCTTATCACGATCGGTCAGGAACATTGCATGGATGACATAGAGCGTCTCAGCCGGCAACGCGTCGATTACGAAGACAACCCGAAGATAATGTCCTTCGGCAGTTTTGCCTTCCACCACGCGACGCCCCTCGGATGCTTTTTTCCCCTGGCCACGCGAGACCACGTATTCCGCTTCATCTGTGGTCACGCCGTGACGCGCAATGTGCTCGACGTTCCGAGCGTTCCAACGAAACTCTCTCATGCCAATTTGTTGTATAACAAAATGTGGTCCACGGGTCAAACAAAGAAACCGGCCGGCACGCTTTTGGCGTACCGGCCGGTTTTAGGTCGCGAATCCTTTCGCTCGTCCATGTTCCTGATTTTGTCCCCCAGATTTCAATTTTTCAGGCAATTTCTCCTGGCGGCAGCGGGTCGACGAGGTGGTCGGCGACGAGTTCGTCGAGGAACTGGGCGAGGCCGTCGTCTTCGTTTGTGCCGATCACGTGGTTGGCGACGGCCATGACTTCCGGGCCTGCGTTGCCCATGGCGACGCCGAGGCCGGCGTTGGCGATCATGGGGACGTCATTGACGTCGTCGCCGACCGCGACGATTTGCTCGGGCGTGATGCCGTGGTTGCGGGCGACGTGCATGACGCCTTCCCACTTGTTGACGGCGGGGTCGAAGATTTCGAGGACTCTCACCGTGTAGGCCGGGACGTAAAGGCTCTGGCAGAGGATGCGGCTGCCAAACTGTTCGATGACGGCCTGTTTCACCCGGGCGATTTCTTCCGGCAAGGCGACGATACCGACCCGCATAGTGTGCTCGTGCGAATAGTCGCCGAGACTGGGAATTTCGCGGACAGTCGAGGCGGTTGCGTCCATCCACTGACGGGTGGCGTTGTCGAGCGGCACGTTGGCCGTGATCAGGTAGTCGGTGCCGGCCGCGCCTTTGTCCTGGAGGGCAAGGGCGGCGTGGCCCATCGCTTCAATGGTGCGGCACAGGTCGGCGGCAAGCGACGGCTCCATACCGGTCTTATGGAGCATGACTTCATGCTTGGTGTCCATCACCATTGCGCCGCTGACGAACACGGCCGAGGCGTGATGGGCGACTTCGTCGAGGACGGCACGGCTTTCGGTCCAGTTGCGGCCGGTGGCGAAGCAGACCAGCAGGCCGGCGGCGAGGGCACGATGGACGGCGGCTTTGGTCCGGGGCGTTACCGCGCCGCGGGGGTCGAGCAGAGTGCCATCAAGGTCTATTGCGATCATCCGATACTGGCCCATCGAGTTCTTACCCGTCTCACCATCACTGGTGGCAGAATATATTTTTACTGAAGCACTGCAACAATCTATTGCGCTCGCGCTAGGTTATCCACACCATGGGCGGTGCCCGCGTTACGCGCGCTGTATGGTGCGGAGGACATTGGACGCGAGGGTGGCGAGGAGGCGAGGAGCCTCTGCGATAGCCGTTTCCAAATTCATCGGGCCGTCGCAGATGGAGAAGTAGGCGCGCAGGCCTTCTTCGATAGCCTGGTCTGCGCCAGCGCCAATCGAGCCGGCGAGGGCAATGCAGGGAACGTTTAATTGTTTACACATGCGGGCGACGCCGACGGCGGTTTTTCCGGCGAGGCTCTGGGCGTCAAGGCGGCCTTCGCCGGTGATGCAGAGGTCGGCCCGGGCGAGGCGCTCGCGGAAGTTGGAGGCGTCCATGACGATCTCAATACCGCTGCGCAGGGACGCACCGAAGAAGGCGAGCATGCCGAAGCCCAGGCCGCCGGCCGCCCCTGCGCCTGGGGTGTGGGCGAGATCGGACGCGCGGATACGCCGGGCAAGCTGCGACAGGGCGCGGTCCAGGTCGTCGACCTGTTGGGGGGTTGCGCCCTTCTGCGGGCCGAAGATGCGGGCCGCGCCGTTGGGGCCGCTGAGTGGGTTGGCGACGTCGCAGGCTACGATAAATTCGACGCCGTCGGCTAGGGAGGCGCGGTTGACATTGGGCCCGTAATGGGCGAGAGCGAAGTTGACGCTGGATCGGGTGGATGTGTCGTGGGGCGATTCGGCAGCGCGGGCAATGGAGCGACGGGCGGAGATGTCGAGCGTGCCGGGCGGCGGGGCACGGCGGGGCTTTTGTTTTCGTGATGGTGCGGGAGGCGGCGCAACTGGCGCGGGGGCGGTGCGCCGGGTGTCGATGCTCAGAACGTTGAGAAGATCGGCACCGGTCAGCTTGCGGTTGCCGGCGGTATAGCTGGAGCCGTTGCCGAGGTCGATGCGCGCGCCGAACGCCTGGGCGGCGCCGATGCCGCCGTCAACAGTAGCGCTGCCGCCGATGCCGAGGATGATCTTGCGGACGCCGAGATCGACGGCGGCCCGGAGCAGTTCGCCGGTGCCGTAGGTGGTGGTTCGCAGGGGATTGCGCTGGCGAGGGGCGAGGAGATGGAGGCCGGAAGCGGAGGCCATCTCGATGACGGCAGTTTGGCCGTCACCGAGGATGCCGAAATGTGCATTGACGTGCATTCCAGGGAGCGGACCGGTGACGTCGCGGGTTTCGATTCGGCCGTTGGTGGCAGCGACCAGCGCGGCGACCGTGCCTTCGCCGCCGTCGGCCATCGGGCAGAGATCGAGCTGGAGGTTCGGGTCGGCGCGGCGCAGGCCGGCGGCGATCGCCTCGGCGACGGCGGCGGCGGTGAGGGAGTCCTTGAATTTGTCGGGGGCGATGAGAATACGCATTGGCGTGCGGAGATCATAGCGAGGTGTGGCCGTAGGAGTCAGACGGCCGCGCGCGGCACAGACATATCATGATCACATTAGATTGAAGAACGTCTCGCTCCCGACATGTGGAAGCAGCTTTGCGGCCAATTCCGCGAGTGGCCCAATTTCGAGTGGAAACCAGTCGTCGATGGAGCCGCGGAAACACCAGCGATCGGCCCGGAAAGTGCGACCCGCCGGATCACTGAGGGTGAATCGCAACATCGGCTCGTATTTAAGATGTTGCATGATAAACAATCGTGATTCTTCGCCTGCCGGATCGCCAAAAGCCGCCATCATTCTTATGCGCGCTTCGACGTCGTCGTCGGCCGCGTAGACGACTATTCCCCTGGCGGTGATGTCCACAATTGTGTATCGCGTTTTTGGTTCGGTTGCGGCCAGGGTTCGGACCAACGACTGCTCCTCGGGTGTGATCCTGCCCTTGAGAATTGGTCGGAGGAACGTCGGAGGAACACCTGAGCGTTCTCCGGCCTTTCCCACAACTCGTAGCCGTCGGGAATTGCCGCCGCGACCTGGCCCTCCTTCTTCGCGGACATAGACCAGCGCGGTTTGCCAGCCTTGGTAGTGCCGACGTGAAGGAAGTAGGTTTTACCTTTGCGGTTGGTGTGGGTGACGGGCATGACGGCACTTTAACGTTAGTCGGCGACGTCGGCGACCCGATCGCAACACCGCACATCGGCAAACGTAGGAGCGATTAATGATTACTCGGACATATTCGATCGCGGTTTTGGTTTTTCTGCTGGCCGGCCTGGCCTGGGCAGCGGAGGTGGCAGCGGCAACGACGGTGGGCGTTCCGGTGAGCTATCAATTGCCGGTGGAGGGCGCCCTGCCGATGACGTATCGCGTCACGCTGGCGATCCTGGACCCGAAGAACCCGGATTGGATTATCTGCCAGTTTGCGCGCGGGGTGGCACGGACTGTGACGGCGGAGAACAAGGGGCAATTCTCTGAGATTTGGGATGGGCTGGATGACAATTTCATGCCGGTGCCGCCGGGGGAATATGCGGTGAAGGGGATCGTGATGCCGGCGCGGAAATGGGTGGTGGATGGGGAGTATCACTCGGTGACGCCGCGGTTTGTTACCGGGGCTTCGGCGTGGCTGCCGACGCCGGAGCAGTGGAACAAGCCCGAGCCGTTTGGCGGCGATCCCTGCGGCGCGCCGCTGACTTCGGTGGCGGTGGGGCCCAACGGCGTGGCGACGTTTTATTACCGGTACCTGGAGAATGGGCTGAATTCTCCGATGTTTGATTTGAAGAAGCCGGTGAATTACGAACAGTTTTTGCGGGCTTTTAATTCGGGTGGCGCGGCCGGGGGCGCGGCGGTGACAACGGATGGCGAAACAAGTTGGGTGTTCAGCATTGATGGGGGCGGGCCGGCTTTTGTGCATCGGACCGATGACAAGCCGTTTGGGACGGATACGACGAGCCGGAACCATGTGTTTCATCCGGAGGCGTTTGTGACCGGGCTGGCCTCTTGGCGCGATCCGGCCATAAAGGAGACGTTTGTTTATGTGGCGCAGCGCGGAAAGCTCTACCGCGGGAAGGACCGGGAGTGGGCCGAGAGCGACAAAGATTTTATAGACAAGATTACGGTACACGAGGGAGATGGGGGGAAGATTGTGGGTGAGCTTTCGCTGCTGCATCCGCGGGCGCTGGCCGTTTCAGGCGGGACGCTTTATGCGCTGCATGCTTCGGAGAATGGCGGATTTATGGTGAGCGGGATGGGGCTGGAGGCCGGGGTGCCGAAGGGGGATTGGAAGCAGATATTTACGGTGAGCGCGTCGATCAAACCGTTTGATCTGGCGGTGGATAGCCGGGGGCGATTTTACGTGAGCGACCCGGCGGCCAATCATGTTTATCAGTTGGACGGGGCGGGGAAGGTTGTGCTGACTTATGGAAAGCAGGATGCGCAGACGCCGGGGAAATATGATGCGCTGACTCTGATCTCGCCGGGGAAGATTGCGACGTGGAAGGATACGGAGGGGAATGATCGGCTGATTATTGTGGAGCAGGCTGGGCCGAATCGCGCGGCCGAGTGGAGTAGCGATGGGAAGCTGTTGCGGGAGTTTTTGACGCTGCAGACCAAGGCAAACGATGGATATGCGATCGATCCGGAGGATAGCGCGCACATTTTCATTGCCGGGCAGGAAGGGTGGCTAACGCGGTTCAACGTGGACTATGAGAAGCGCACCTGGGTGGTGGATGCGATTTGGCCGGGCGTTGGGATTGATCCCATTTTGCCGGGGTTTGATCATCCGAAATTTGTGCGAGTGAAGGGGAGGAATTACATCGCCTGCTCGCGGGGATACAACGTGTACCGGCAGGATGGGAATCGGTGGGTTTTGTCGGCCGGGGTGGTTCGCAAGGTTGCGGGCGGGAAGCAGCAGTGTTTTGCGTGGCATGACGCGAACGGCGACGGGGAGGTACAGGAGGAAGAGTATCGGGATCATCCACTGGCGCTGCCGGGGCAGATTTTCCGGTATCACGGGGAACAGTGGCTGGATGATCTTTCGATGGTGGCGATGAATCAGGCGGGGATGGATGTGTGGCGGCTTGCGCCGGCGGGCTTTGACGATCATGGGAATCCGATTTTTCAGGAATGGAAGAAGCTGCTCACCGATCCAGTGTTTGAAGCGCGCGTTGCAGGGAAGGCGGATGCGGTGCATGGGGGCAACGAGATGGCGCAGATGTTCAGCAGCGACTGGGCGATGACGGATGGATCGATGGAGGAGGGGTTCTATGTGAACGCGCGGGGCGGGCCCAGTTTCAGCGCAAATGAGGGATCGCAGACGAAGATCTCGCGGTATGTGCCGGATGGAAAGGGTGGGTTTCAGCTCAAATGGCGGACGGGACGCGAGGCGATGCAGAAGCTGGCGGAGCCGGGGGATATTTACGGCGCGATTCATATGCACGCGCCGATCAATGGGTTGCTGAGCGTGATCGATCAATCGCGCTGCGGGGTGCTGCTGTATACGACGGATGGGATGTATGTCGATACTATTTTTCCCGACGGACGGCGATTTAGCCCGGCCGCGGCGGGGGTCTATCCGCAGCCGGGGGAATATTTTGCGGGGATGATCTACCCGGATCAGAAGAGCGGGAAGATCTACTTTGGGATGGGAAAATATACGCCGATGCTGTTTGAGGCCGAGGGGTGGACACGGAAAAACAATCCGGCCACGGCGCTTTCAACGGTGCAGAAGACGGTAAAGATTTCGGCCGCTCAGGTGGCGAGCCCGCCGGAGATTGCACTAAGCGTTCGCGGCGGCGCGGGGAAGGCGAAGATCGCGCGGTTTGCGCCGGCGCTGGGCGGGGCGGCGCTGGATGGGTCGATGAGCGGGTGGGAATCGTGCGAGCCCGTGGCATTTTCGGCCGGGAAGGATCAGACGGTGGAGGTGCGGTGTCTTTACGATCCGGAGCATCTTTATCTGCGCTGGCATGCACGACTGGGTGGCAAATTTCAGGCGGCCGCGCTTCAGCCGATGGATCGGATTTTTACGCATGACCGGCTGGCGGACACGTTGAGCATCTATTTCCAGGGCGACCCGGAAGCGAAGCCGGGTGGAGCGCCTGAAGGGCGGGCGGGGGATTTGCGGATTGTTTTTGGGATGTTCGAGGATGGGGGGAAGGTTGTGCCGGCGGCGCTGGGCATGTATCCGAAGTGGAGTGGAAAGGGATCGCCGCTGACGTACAAGACGCCGGTGGGGACGGCGGCGTTCGAGCATATTGGGCCGGTGGAGGGCGGGAAATTGTTCGGAAAAGTGGATGAGGATGGGAAGGGGTTTGTGATTGTGGCGGAGATTCCGAAGGCCGCGATTCCCAATGCGCCCGCGCTCGTGGGCGGGTTGCGAACACAGGTGAATTTTTCGGCGACGTTTGGCGGGCACAACAAATTCTGGTGGGCGAACAGTGACGGGTCGGCCAGTCGCGAGACGTACGACGAACCGACGGAGGCGCGGCTCTATCCTGGATCGTGGTCGCCTGCACAGTTTCAGGGATTGGACAGTGGCGTGGTGGTGCGGAACTGGCTGATCTGCGGGCCGTTTGGCGGGGCCGGGGCTGAGAAGTTCAAGGAGGATGCGAATCCGCAGGCGATGAAGGACGCGGTGCGGAAGTTCAGTGAGGCCGGGCGATATCCGCCGGACGATGGGAAGGTGGATTTGAAGGCGGTGTATTCAGGGGAGATGGTGCGCGGGTATTGGAATGATCCGGGGCAGGTGAAGTGGAAGGCCGCGACGATTGCGGATCTGGATACGCGGGTGACGCTGGGGCCGTCGGCGCAGACGTGGTACGGGGTGACCTGGATGCACGTGCCGGAGGAGACGGAGTTGGAGTTTGCGTTTCAGGGGCACCCGCAGACTTTTCTGAAATACTTCCTGAATGGCGAGGTGGTGTTTGAGGGAGAGATCAAACAGGTGCGCGATACGATGCCGCCGGTGGCGAAGAAGCAGGTGAAGCTGCGAGCGGGGTGGAATCAGGTGATGTTTCGGGGGTATTGCATCGGGTATCCACCATTTCGGGCGGGGCTGGTGGTTGGCGGGGAGGAGGCGAAGTTGTGGAAGTTGAAGGTCTCGGCGGTGGCGCCGCCGCAGGAATGAACTCAGTGTTCCAAGTCCGGATCACGACATCAACGTAGCGCGCGGCGTTCTCGATTCATGGATGCTCTCTTTTGGCAATGTATTGCCTGCTGTTTTGTGGCGTCAAAAAGATGATTGAGAGGTGGCGGCGAGGTCGCACTGAAGATGATGGTCGGGAATTGCGGGTTGATCTCATTGGGCATCGACTGCCGGGAGGATCATGAACTTTGCGGAGCTGAACATGAAACCGTTTATTGAATTGGACGCTCCACGAACGGTGACGATGCCAGGGCTGCCGCAGGATCTGCAGAAATTCTATGAGCGGCACGAAGGGGTGGGGCTGGAGAACCCAGGAGACTACCCGGTGCGGACTTGTAAGCTGGAGGAACTGAAGTGGATGGGGTGGGATGATCTGCCCATGTTTCGCGGGTATGAGCCAGAGGACAAGGGCTGGAAATCACTACGGGCGATTCGATTTGGGTTTGGATGTTTTTTTGATGATGTTGTTTACCTTGTGGAAGGACCGCTTGCGCCGGCCGGTTCGATCGTGGCGTTTGGCGAGGGGACGCCGGGGCCGGGGGGCAACAGCATTGACGAGTTGTTGTGCTGCCTGGTGCTGGCAAGAAACCTGGGCGATTGGCTGGTTCGGCTGGCCGAGGATCGCTGGCATGATTATGGACTTGCGAACGCCGAAATTGAGAATCAGCCGCCGGAGCGGGCGGAGTACCTTCGGGGACTTTTTCTTTCGCTGAATCCGGGGATTGATTGGGTGGGGTAGACGCTACCGGCGTGGGAAGCCGGATTGGTTTTCGCCGACAATGCGGCGAACTCTCCAGAGCCGGATGCGGCCGCTCCGCGCGGTTTGGCTGGGTGAATTACGCCGATAGTTGTTGAATGATTGGGGCACGGCTCTGTTTTCCTTTGACGCGTTCTTACCGAAGGGACTTGACACAAATTAAAATCTGGCTTTAATGCCAACCAGCAATTTGGATCTCCTGTGCACGCGAAGCGTTGCCCTTCAATGGGCCTGAACCGGTGTCAATCTTGGCACCGCTACGATTCACGGCACGTACCGGCGTGAACCGGCCGCCTATCGGCGGCGTGGAATGGCTTTACTGTAAAGCCAAAGTTGGATTTAACTGGAGGTAGTCATGAAAAATGACACCATATTGCCGCCTGCTAAGCCGATCGAACAATCAGTTCGCCAACAACACATAGTTGATTGGTGGATTGCGTTGCAGATGAGCGGTGACGCAGGCCCGACTACTTGGGAAGTCTTAGACCCGTTGGCCGCAGAAGTAACGGCGTGTCTCATTTTGAGTATTCCTAACCTCGACGAGGCGGAACGACTCACGGCACAAGCGCTTTTACTTATGCAAGGCGGCGAGTTCTAAGACTTCTCAATTCCAATACTTCGTGGCGAGGTGCGGCAATGATTAAGATCGGCAAGACTGCCCGATACGTCCGGGAGCTTCACGGTTTAACACAACGAGCAACGGCAAACCTTCTCGAGATCACCGATGTTCATCTTTGCAACATTGAGGCGAACAAGTCGGCTCCATCGACTGGGCTGTTAGAGAAATATCGTGAGGTGTTCGGGGTGGATATTTATGTCCTCGCGTGGTGTCTTTTCGGTGACGCCGACTTGTTACCTGCCGGACTCCGAAGCGCGACATTGGAGCTGGCCGAGGCTTGGAAGCGCGAGCTGGAAAAAAAGAGGTTGGCGAGTCAAGCGCCAGACGTACATGCTATTCCTGCGGCAACTGAAACATCTCGAAACTCGGCTCGGCGTACCGTTGCAGGACATCGAGGCCGCGCTCGAGTCCCCCGAAAAGTACTACGAGGAGTTTGACCTTTACGATCCGGCTAAGCCGGACAAGCCACCACGTCGGGTACTCAACGTAAAAGGTCTCGTTCGCCTGGCTCAGGAACGGCTATATCGACGAATCCTTCTTCCTAAGCTTCAACCATCACCCTACAGCCATGGCGGAGTGTCAGGGCGTCATATCAAATCGAACGCGTTAGAGCATGCAAATTCCACGTACGGCTTCACGACGGACATTTCCGGCTTTTACCCAAGCGTGCATTATTCTCGTGTATACAAACTTTTTTTGCAGGACTTTGGCTGCTCTCCAGACGTGGCCCGGATATGTACACGGCTTTGCACGCACTATCACCATTTAGCACTGGGCCTTGTCACAAGTCCGATCATCGCCGACCAACTCATGCGTCATGTCGATAGTCGTATAGCTGGGGCATGTAAAAGCGCGACGCTTGTTTACACCCGTTTTGTCGATGACATATCAATCTCGGGAACTTACGACTTGGCGGCGACGAAGAGTGGGATCTCCTCGCTCGTGGTTAAGATTCTGACGGAACACGGTTTCCGGGTCCAATCGAAGAAGCATCTCTTTGGTCGATTGGATGCGGAGATCGCAATAACAAAGCTGCGAGTGAGGGAGGGTCGTATTGACGTGCGCCGTGAGTACGTCGACGAGTTGACTCGACAGCTTCGAGACGCCGCGAATCTAGCGAATAATGGCGGATTTGCTGGACCATATTACACGCAAACACAGATTCGAGGACGCGTGCAATTTGTTTGCTGGGTTAATCCGGGACGTCGACGAGATTTGTGGCGGCAGTATCGATCGATTGACTGGAACGGCGTTCATGAAAATGCTTTGGCGCGGAAACTACAAGTTTGTCGACCGATTTTGAAACGGGTCGACGGCCGTTTGGACGAATGACACGTGTCGGCGCAATCCAGAGCCCGCTCGGCGGAATTCGTGATGCACTATAGCGTCCCCGCAACGCAAACCTGCAGCCAGCACCTTGAACTGGCTGCGCCGTGTCTGTGCACCGCTCATGCATACTCGTTATAATTTCCGCATGGTCCGCCACATCGATGCCATCTTCAGCCAAGGCACGTTTCGGCCGCTTGAGCCGCTTGCGCTGCCCGAGGGAACGCGCGTTCATTTGAGCGTCGAAGAGGAGACGAACGCGACCCCTATAGCGCTCACGGCGAAGATTCACTCTCCAAAGCTGGTACATCCGGAAGATGCGGCCGACTTTGTGATGGAAGTTCAGGAGAACCGCGATGCCGGGATATGACACTGCACGGTTTGATCCGCCAGCGCCGCTTGCGCTTGTCACGGTGAGGTCGGAGCAGTTGGGTATCGTTATTCACGACGTGCCGATGTTGCTTGATACGGGCGCGGATGTGTCCCTGCTCCCTCGGTCCTACGTTGCGCGGTTCGCACTGGCAGACGCGAAGCAATACGAGTTGGAAGCATTCGACGGATCGAAGAGCACGGCCCAGGCGGTGAGCGCCGAATTAGGATTTCTTGGAAAATCTTTCCGCGGGCAGTTTCTGCTGATTGACGGCTGGCACGGCATTCTGGGTCGAAATATTCTGAATAACCTTTCACTCCTATTCGATGGTCCGTCGCGGGAATGGGCGGAACGACGTTAGCAGCCTGTGGCAGGGGTCGCACGGGCCAATCTTGCATCTGTTCGCAGCGAGTATGTGAAGACGTGGGCGATTACACCCACACCACTCATTCTCTTTCACCACACGAAGTTGATCCGACCGTCCTGTATGTTTCGTGTGAACTTCTCGATTTGGCGCTGGCCGCGCAGTACGTAAACTTCCTTTTTGCCTTTGAACCGCTCCAGGCGCTGCAGGACATCAACCCGGCCTCTGGCCGGGAAATCCACGATCCATTCCACGAATTCCCAATCGAGTTTTTCATTGCAGCCTTCGGCCATGTCGGGCCGGGTGTGGCCTTTGTACATGAGGTAGCGCTTGATGACGCGCGTCAGGCAGAGCCAGCGTGGGAGATCGAGGAAGATGATGGTATCGGCGGCCTGCAGACGCGGTTCCATGCTTGGGTTGTAATTGCCGTCGATGATCCATTTGGGCCGGGCGAGGATCTCGGCCTGGAGGGCGGCCCATTCTTCCTTGGGCGGTTCGACCCAGCCGGGCCGCCAATGCAGCGCGTCGAGGTGCATCACCGGGAGATCAAGAATTTCCCCCAGCGTTCTGGCGAGCGTCGACTTGCCCGCGCCGCCCGAGCCGATGATGGCAATGCGATTCATCAATTGCACAGAAATGGCTCATCGGCCATTTGGCCGGTGATTGTTCTACTCTTCGTAGATGAGGGGGCGGATGACGCTGCAGCCCAGGGCCGCGAGGGCGTCGGACAATTGCTGGTAATGCCGGCCGTCCCGATAGAGGCCGAGGATTGCGCCGCCGCTGCCGGCGAATTTGGCGCTGGCACCGGTGGCGCGGGCGGCTTCGACCATGCGGAGGTTTTCGGGCACGATGTTCATGATGGTGCGGCGGATGTCGAAATTCTCGTCCATGGCCCGGCCAAGCGTTTCCCAATCGCCGCTCATCAACGCGACTTTCGCGCGGTCGGTCAGGTCGCGGTATTTTTGCATCGCGCCCAGAACCGTTTGATCGCCCTGGTTGAAGAGCGAGCGCAGGTTGCGGTGCGGAACATCGCTCACTTCGGCGCGGGCCGGGTCGTAGGCGACGTAGAGCGGCGGCATCTGTTTTGGCTTGAGCTCTTCGTATTTGCCGTAGCCGTTCTTTTCGAGATAAGTGCGGTCGAAATCCATATAGACCATGCCGCCGTAGACCTGGATGACGCGGTCCTGAAGCCCAGCCGAGATGCCCAGTTCCTCCTTCTCCACCGAGAGGATGACGGTGGGCAGGATGTGTTTGGGAATCTCGACATTGTAAAACTGCATGAGGGCGCGAAACGTCGCGGTGACGATGGCGCTGCTACCGGAAAGCCCGACGAGGCGCGGAATGTCGGTGGTGAAATTAACAGAGAAATTGCGGTGCTTGAGCTC
>JBBRHH010000035.1:0-20507 GCA_038222915.1 Tepidisphaerales bacterium | reverse complement strand
GGGCGGCCTTCAAAATCCCCCACGGCCTTCGTTGGTGGCCATATCCGCAGGGTCACACCCGTTCCCATACCGAACACGGCCGTTAAGCCTGCGGAGCCGATGATACTGCTTCAGCGGGAAAGTAGGTCACTGCCAGCGTTTTAAATAGAGCCTTGGTCCTCACGGATCAAGGCTCTTTTTTTTGCGCCAAATCTCACTGCCTTCGGGTTAAACCCATCGTCGGCCGCTCCGTATAGTATTGAACAGACTACATCGATTCCGAGTACTCAGACGGACCATCGCCGCATGATCAACAGAACCAGCCAGCTGACAGTTGCACTATTCGGGCTGCTGATGTCGGCGGCTGCGGCTTTCGCCGACGCACCCCCCACTTCTGTCCAGTTCGACCGCGAAATCCGGCCGATTCTTTCCGACAACTGTTATGCCTGCCATGGCCCGGATGCGGCGCATCGGAAGGCGAAGCTGCGGCTGGATACGAAGGAGGGCGCGTTTGCCACGCTGAAGAAGGGTGGTTTCGCGATCGTCGCCGGACACTTGGACCAGAGCGAACTGGCCAAACGGATTTCGTCGGCCGATCCAGACGAACAGATGCCGCCGCCGGATTCAGGGCACCAGCTCTCGGCCAGGCAGATTGAACTGATCAAGCGATGGATCGACCAGGGAGCAACGTGGGCGCAACATTGGTCGCTGGTTCCGCCAAAGCGGCCTGACACCCCTGCCGTGAAGACGGCCAACTGGTGCCGCAATCCAATCGATAATTTTATTCTCGCCCGCCTGGAACAGAATCATTTGTCGCCTTCGCCCGAAGCGACGAAGGAGACACTCATTCGGCGAATCACGCTTGAATTGAGCGGCCTGCCGCCTACGCCGGCGGAAGTGGATGCGTTCGTGGCCGACACTTCGCCTGATGCGTATGACAAAGTGGTTGACCGATTGATGCAATCTCCGCATTACGGCGAACGTATGGTGTGGGAGTGGCTTGATGCATCACGCTACGCCGACACCAACGGATATCAGGGTGACAGCGTTCGGACGATGTGGCCTTGGCGTGACTGGGTCATCAATGCGATGAACAAAAACATGCCGTTCGACCAGTTTACGATCGAACAACTGGCCGGCGACCTGCTTCCAAACGCCACGATTGAGAACAAAATCGCGACGGGATTCTGCCGGAATCACATGATCAATGGGGAAGGCGGGCGCATCGCCGCGGAGAATCGTGTTGATTATGTGATGGATCAGTCGGAAACACTCTCGACGGTCTGGCTTGGGCTGACGGTGGGGTGTGCGCGCTGCCACGACCATAAATTCGATCCTATTACACAGAAAGATTACTACTCGCTCTTTGCATTTTTCAATAACACGCCGGTCGACGGGGGCGGCGGAAGTGGGCAGCAGCCGCCGGTAGTGGATTTCAATTCGCCGCAGGAGAAGCAGAAACTGGTCGACCTTCAGGCGGAGATCGAGAAATATGCGGCGCAGATCACCGAGATGGAGATGACGCTTTTCCCGCGTTCGGAAAAGCAAATGCCGGCCGAGTCTCCCAAGGCCGCGAAGTTATCCGGCAACATTATCAATCAACTGAAGCGGCCGCCAGTAAAGCGCGATCCCGATGGGCTTCGCGAATTGGTCAACTATTACAAAGACAAAGAGGCTCCCTACGCCGAGGCGCTTGGCAAGCTCAAGGCGGCAATCGAGCAGCGGCAGCAGTTCAACAACAATATTTCGCGCGTGATGGTGATGGAGGAGATGCCCAAGCCCCGTGATGCGTTTATCCTGACGAAGGGTGCCTACGACAAGCCAACGGAAAAGGTGACGGCCGAGACGCTGTCGGCCCTGCCCCCCCTGCCGCCGGATGCGCCGCACAATCGGCTGGCGCTCGCGAAATGGCTTGTTTCTCCGGATCACCCGCTTACGGCAAGAGTGACGGTGAACCGATACTGGCAGCAGTTCTTTGGCGTTGGACTTGTAAAGACCGTGGACGATTTTGGGGTTCAAGGGGAGAAACCGGCCAACGCCGAATTGCTCGATTTTCTTGCCAGCGAATTTATTCGAAGCGGCTGGAACGTGAAGGCGCTGCACAGGCTGATTGTGACGAGCGCGACTTACCGTCAATCCTCAAAGATGAATCCGCAGTTGACGGAATTGGACCCAGAGAACCGGTTGAATGCGCGCGGGCCGCGGTATCGCCGGCCGCCCTTTATTATTCGCGACCAGGCGCTGGCCGCGAGTGGATTGCTTGTCGACCAACTGGGCGGGCCGTCGGTGAAGCCATATCAGCCGCCCGGCGTCTGGGAAGAGGCGACGTTCGGGCAGATCCGGTATCAGCAGGACCATGGGCAGTCTCTCTATCGCCGGAGCCTGTATACGTTCTGGAGGCGGATTGTCGGGCCGACGGAGTTTTTTGATGCAGGGTCGCGTCAGTCGTGCACTGTTCGCGCTACGCGGACGAATACGCCGCTGCATGCGCTGACGACGCTCAACGATACGACATTTGTGGAGGCGGCGCGGGTGCTGGCGCAGCGGATCATGAAGGAAGCGGGTTCGCCGGAACAACGCATTGACCTTGCGTATCGCCTGGTGCTGTCGCGAAAGCCGACAGCGCAGGAGAAGCCGATCCTGCTTGCATCGTTGAATCGGCTGGAATCGCAATATACGAAGGACAAGCCAGCGGCACTGAAGCTGCTCGCGGTGGGCGAGTCAAAGCGCGATGAGCAACTGGATCCGGCGCAGCACGCGGCGTACACCGGGCTGTGCTTGGCGATATTGAATCTTGATGAGGCTGTTACGAAAGAGTGAACATGGACCCCCTGCTCGACAACCGCCGACACATCACCCGCCGGGCGCTCTTTGGCCGCGCGGCTTCGGGCATTGGAATCGCCGCGCTGGCTTCGATCCTTGGGGACAAAGCGCTTGGCGCACCAACCACGCAATCGACTTCGCCGCCGTTTCCCGCCAAAGCGAAGCGGGTGATTTATCTATTTCAGAACGGTGCGCCGTCGCACGTCGATCTGTTCGACTACAAGCCGAAACTCAAGCAGTGGCACGGCCGGGAAATCCCCCCGGAGATTCAGGCGGGAAAGCGATTCTCGACAATGACCAGCGGCCA
This sequence comes from Tepidisphaerales bacterium, assembly GCA_038222915.1. GTDB lineage: Bacteria > Planctomycetota > Phycisphaerae > Tepidisphaerales > Tepidisphaeraceae > JBBRHH01. The sequence goes on along the minus strand of JBBRHH010000035.1, from coordinate 17,398 downwards.
GAAAGCTCGGCCGGTGCTCTCGGAAATCAGCCACTTTGAACAGCATGGCCAGAGCGGCGCGTGGGTCAGCGATTTCATGTCGCACACCGGGGCGATCGCGGATGATCTTTGCTTTATCAAATCAATGCACACCGGGGCGGTGAATCACGCGCCTGCGATCAATTATTTTCTGACCGGTTCGGAGCTTCCCGGCCGGCCGAGCATGGGGGCGTGGCTTACTTACGGCCTTGGCTCCGACACACAGGAACTTCCCGGCTTTGTCGTGATGACCAGCCGCGACAAGGAAGCGTCGTGCGGTCAGATTTTCTATGACTTTTACTGGGGCAGCGGATTTCTTCCGTCCAAATACCAGGGCGTGAAGTTTCGAGGATCGGGCGATCCGGTGCTTTACCTTTCCAACCCGGACGGGATGAGCCGCGAAGTGCGGCGCGGAATTCTCGACGATGTCGCACAGCTCAATGAGCTCAAGCTTCAGGAGTTTGGCGATCCGGAGATCGCGACGCGCATCGCACAGTATGAGATGGCATACCGGATGCAGACCTCAGTCCCGGGGCTTACGGATTTTTCGAATGAGCCGCAGAGCGTGCTCGACATGTATGGCCCGGATGTAAAGCGGCAGGGTTCGTTTGCGTACAACTGCATCATGGCCCGCCGGCTTGCGGAGCGCGGCGTTCGCTTTGTGCAGTTGATGCACGCGGGATGGGACCAGCATCGCAATCTCAACACGCAGTTGAAGATTCAATGCACGGACACGGATCAGCCGTCAGCCGCGCTCGTGAAGGATCTGAAGCAGCGCGGGATGCTCGACGATACATTGGTGATCTGGGGCGGCGAGTTTGGTCGAACACCTTTCCTGCAGGGGGACATCAAGGATGTGAATCAGTGGGGCCGCGATCATCATCCGTACGCCTTCACTGTGTGGATGGCCGGTGGCGGGATCAAGCCAGGGATGACATATGGCGCATCGGACGAATTCGGCCATAACGCGGTGGAAAACCCGGTCGCGGTGCACGACTTCCAGGCGACGATCCTGCAGCTCTTGGGGGTCGACCATGAAAAGTTGATCTACAAATTCCAGGGTCGGCGCTTCCGGCTGACGGACGTGGAAGGCAGCGTGGTGAAGGCCGTATTGGCTTAGGGATTCCAGGCCGGGGCGAGGAGCAGCGGGGAGATCAGCTCGCTGTGGGATTCATCCACGTAATCCAGGAACCACTGCCGGGTGGCCTGTTGATCAGCCGGCACGGGATAGGCTGAGAAGAGCCACGGCGGACCAAGAACGGCAGCGGTTGTCTTCAAATCCATCATGTGGACAGGCGGCGTTGTCGCCACGTTGTAGATCGGGTCAACTATCCGTGGCACGTGCATCCTGTTGGGCAGGCCGGCGCGGACCACACCCACACCATCAATGGGCTGCATTTCCTGATCGTCCGCAAAGCGCGGGTCAGGAGCGAGAATCGCATCGTTGAAGGCGAGCGTTCCCGCAGTTGTCGTTGTATTGACGCGCGCCAGAGCAATCGTCAGGGAGCTTTTGATGAGGAACAGCATGCTGATCATCACCATCGCGCAGACCAGCAATTCGATCTCGGCGGTGCCGCGACGCCGCCGCAGGATCCTTGATGTCGGGTTAGTGCAACGTGATCTCATCGATGACCTCCGGATCATATCTCACACCTGCATCATCAAAGAAAGATCGGAGCTGCGGATTGTTTTCCAGCGCAGGTCCGATTGCATCGGACAATGAAAGCCGCGATTGCCAGTTCCAACCGCCGATGGTTGACACGCGCCAGGGTGCCGGCGGATCGTGCCGGTCGTAGCGATCGCCTGCGCCGTAGCTGCCGTTAAACTCCATCCAGTTGAAATTTTCCGCCTGCGCGAAGACCACCATCGGTTTGTCCGGCGCGGCGTTGAACAAACGCGGAAGCGTGATGCGGACTTTGGTATCGTCGGTTGTTTTTGCCGCCCCGACGAGCGTGAGATATTGGATGCGGTCTTCCTTCTTTGGACCTACCGCCGGCGGCATCGGCGACTGCGGCGGCTCCATTTCATAGGGCCAGGTGCGGTTGATCCACTGCGTAGCCGCATCGGTGGCGATAATAATGGCCCCGGCGGTTGCGATCCGCGTTGCAAATTCATCCGCCTTGGCGCGTGCCTGCGGCACCGCCTGCCCCTGCGGCACTTTTTGTTTGAGCAATTGATTCAGGACCTCGTGATAGCGCCGCCACCACAGGCGGTTATGATTTCGCCCGTACACGTCGTTGTAGACGTAGTTGTAGGCGTCCTGATACATGCCGGCCTTGGCCCATTCGGGCACGGGATAACGGTCATATGTGACGAAGGCGATCTGAGGTGTGTTGCCGAGTTCACGGAGCATTGCATCAAGCGCGGACCACACACTGTTATGCCAGAGATCAATCGCAAACGGTTCAACCAGGTGCATACGACGAACCTGGTCGGCGGCTGAATTGAAGCCGTTCGTGATGGCCTGAATAATCGTCGGGTCGGTGCTCGGTCCCCACGCATTGGGCGGGATTCTCAACAACTGCTCGACCCATTGCGAAAATTCCCGCCGCTCGTCATCCACCGGCTTCAGCAAAGCTTCGAGACCTTTCTGGTCTCGCCACGTGCGGTCAACCAGAAAGCGGCGCAGCGGAGGATCGTTGATCCATCCCCATGTTCCGCCGTTCACCCAGACATCGCCGTCGTCCGGATCTGGAATGGCTGTCCCCGGCATCTGCACGCCTTCGACGTTGACCTGATTGACCTCCTTGACCGGCGGCGAAAACCGATCGCTTTGGCCGCTCACCGCGTTCACATCCCCCGGATTCGCGAACGTAAGGTCGCATTTGTAAAACTTCTCGAGCGGGGCCCGCTGCTCCTCGATCACGCCGGGCGTCAGGGCGACGATCTCCTGCTGATATTCAAAAATTTCCCCGCGGCGTCGCGCGAGCTCCGTCGCCGGCGTGATGGACAGCCCGGCCGAACCGGTCAGGATGAATGGTTGCGCCAGCGCCTGCTCGGTCTTGAGCTCCGCCAATAACTGCGGCAGCACGCGAAGTAACAGGCTGAGCCTGGCTTCCGCCCCCGGATCGATTGGGTTTGGGTTGTTCTGATTCTGCGTCTGCGTTTGCTGCGATTGCCCAAGCAGGCGGTTGATGTCCTGAATTTCACGGTTCAACCGGGACGTTAATCCGTTGATCGTCGGGGGGATGGCGCGCAGGATGGATTCGGCCGACGCGTTTTCGCCGATCAGCATGTTTGATGCGGAGATCAGGTTTGTCGTCCGGCTGCTCCACTCGATGGCACTGTGTGCCGACGAGTCGACCGCCAATTGCGCATGCTGTTTGCGCGTGGCAAATTCCGCCGCGTTCCAGACCATACCGATCATCGCCACCAGCGCCCAGATCGTCAGAAGCAGAAGTATGCCGATATTTCCCGAGTCATTGCGATGCAACCTGAGGATTGAGCGTTGAAATAATCGCGACATGTTCATCCTCGCATCAGCCCGGCCAGCCAGCTCCGTCGGTGCCGGTCTTGCGGCCGTGCGACGTTTGCACCTGGGACGTTGCCGTGATGGTATAAAAACGCCCGCTCACGCCTCCGACGGTTCCTTGAAACGCTGGTGATCTTGGCCCGCTCAGAAGCCGCATCGCACCGGGCACGGTCAGATAAAATTTATATTCGACCGTGACGTCGATCAGTTGGCCTTTGTGGTCGACGAAGCTCGCGTTCTGATGCGTCCACGAAACCTTGGTGGCATCCATCGCGTAAGTGTAGCGCTGCGCAAAGGTGGGCGGCACGGGATCGGCGTTGCTTCGAACCAGCGCCTCGTAAACGGCCGACCCTTCGGGATTGGTCTGGCTGGATTGGGGCGAAAGCATCGCAAGCGACATTCGGGCCGCTTTCAGGACGTTTTCGGGATGCTCATCCGGAAGACTTGTGGCCGCGGCTCGCGCTGCCAGATCCGCGGCCTGCTGCACCATCACCTTCGCGTTGATCAGGAGCGCGTACTGGACAAATATGCCGACAATGGTGATGAAAATCGGCAAAGCAATCATGAACGGAATGGCGGCCGCGCCCTCATCGCTGTGAATGGCCGCGATTATCCGCGCCAGCCTTCCCTTTGCTGGTCGAGCCGTGGTCGAAATTTGACGACACTGTTCTGCCATCGCGATTTACAATCCAAGATATCGATCAACCGGAAGCGTACGGGCCAGCACCATTCCGATGAGGATCGGCAAGGCCATGGGAATTTTCCCTTTGGCGACTCCAGGCGCGGCAAGCGGTCTCTTAAAATACAACAGTGAAAGTAAGTTCATCGCTCCCGCGCGCAAGATTGCATTCAGCTTTCCCGCCAGCAGAAGATTGACCAGGGCAAACGGTACGGCAACGCCCAGCGCACAGAACATCACACGGGTGACCTGGTGCGACCCTAGCATAGCGCCAATTCCCGCAAGCAATTTCATATCTCCCCCACCCATGCCGGCCATAAAGATGCAAGCCAACCCGATGCCGGCGCACAAGCCAAATCCCATGAGAGACTGCGTCGGTCCGACGGCTCCGATCCAATCGGTGGCACTGATTCCCGCCAACCGAAGAATGCCAGGAAGACAATTCAATGCCAGTCCGAGAAGTATCGCGGTGTAGGTAAGCGGATTTGGCACGCGCGACGTCGCGGCATCATGCCCCGCCGCCACCGCACACACGAGAAAACAGATCCCACTGATCAGCCCCGCCTGTCCGGGCCTTGCGCCCCAATGAGCCAACTGGCCAAACCATGCCCCGGCCGCTCCGAAGATACAAATGAATGCCCATACCGCCGGCCACGACAACGCCCACTCATCGTGGGCGTCTGCGACAGCAAAATGGGTCGTCTCCTCAGTCACGGAGCCGCGCCTCCGTTGCCGTTTGCGTTGCCACCTGCATTGGGGTCGGTGTTCAATTGATTGCTTTGGCCATTGAACCATCCAACCAGCTTGTCCCGGAAGATGATCATGATGAGGAGGATGGGCAGCGCAATAATCGCGAGGATGAGGATTTTCTCGACGGACATTGCACCGTCCGTGTCCTCGTGAAGCCGGCGAAGAAAACGACGCGTGGCAGAAATCATGAATTCGCTCCCATGCTGGTATCTAACTACTTATACCCGGTCAACGCACCTGCGTGACCAATATTCCGCAACTCAATCAAGGAAAAGGCAGGCCCATTACTGAAGTTAATCGGCCACAATAGGTCTTCACCATGTTCAAAAACATCGGCTGCATCAGGCCAATTGGCAACACGATCAAGGCCAGAATCAGCATATATTCGGTGGAGAGGGCACCACCGTCATCCCTATGAAGCCGGCGGAAGCCGCGTGATAACTCTGTAAAGGTGCTTTTTCCCATCAGCCGCCGCTCTCCTTCCTGCCGGATAACATGGGTTTGGTGTGCGTCATCTGTTCAACCAAGCCTTCCTCGGCAAAATCCTCCAGCACGCGCGGACGCACATTTGTCCACTCCAGTGTACGCGCATCCGAGGGCCCGCCCAACTGGAATATGTCGGTTACGACGTACTTTTGTGTGTCCTCGTTGAAGGAAACCTCGCTGATGGCGGTAATTTGGCGTCTGCCGCTGGGCTGGCGGGCGGCCTGGACCACCATGTCGATGGCTGACGCGACCTGACGGCGCAAGGCAAAGAGCGGGATGCCCGTGTCGGCCATCAGGGCCATGGTTTCGAGCCGGTGGCAGGCGTCGGTGGGGCTGGAGGCATGGAGCGTGGTGAGCGATCCGTGATGGCCGCTGGTCATGGCCTGGATCATGTCGAGCGCCTCGCCGCGTCGAACCTCGCCGACAACGATGCGGTCGGGCCGCATGCGAAGCGTGGCGACAAAGAGATCGCGCACGGAGATCTGGCCTCGCCCGTAGGCGTCGGCCGGTCTGGCTTCCAACTGGACGACATGCTCGCGCTGCACCTGCAGCTCGCGGGTGTCTTCGATGACAACAATGCGTTCTTTCAGGCCGAAAGCGGTTGTCAGTACGTTGATCAGCGTGGTCTTGCCCGAACCCGCGCCACCGCTGACGAGGATGTTTCGATGCGCCCTGACGGCCAGGAGCAGAAATTCGAGCGCCATGGGGGTGATGGCCTGGCGCTCAAGCAGAAACGACGGCGCGACGGCGACCCGCATGAAACGGCGGATGTTGATCTGGGTGCCGGCCTGCGCGATCGGTCCGAGCACCACGCAGACGCGCGATCCGTCGGGAAGTCGACCGTCGAGAATCGGGCGATCGTTAGAGAGGGGCTGGCCGACGAATTGGGCAATGTTGTTCGCGGCCGCCTGGACATCGAGCTCGGAGCGGAATTTCGCTTCGGTGCGTTCGACAATTCCGCGCTTTTCGATATAGACGTAATCCGGCCCGTTCACCATGATTTCGGTCACTTCCGGATCGCGCAGGAACGGACGCAGGGGCGCGAGGAAGAACTCGAGGCTGGCATCGAACGCAGTCCCAATGCCGGTCTTGGCCGGACCGACGGCCGGGCCGGCGCCGGTGGCGGGTGTTGCTGGCTTGGGATTTTCTGCTGCTACTGCCATGAAGTTCCTTCGATTATAGCCGATTTCGCCGGCGTTATGGCTTCGAAATCAGCACCAAAGAGCCGGAGGGCAGTTCACGCGCCACCGCCTCGTCTACAGTGAACTTTCCATCCTTGAATTGGCCAAGCATAACCAGCGCAGTCGTGGGCTTGGCCGGGCCGGTTGTCGGCGCTGTTGCCGGTGTTGGAAGTGCGGCACTGGTCACGATTCCAAAGGCGGTTTGGCCCGGGCCCGCAGCGCGGGCGTAGATCTGCCAATGCCCGGCTTCGTCGCGCATCAGAACGCCGCTGGACGCGTAAGTGGCCGACAACGCCTTGAACAGTTCCGCTTTTTTCGCGGCCAGTTGCGTGCGAACGGGTTCGCCTTTGGGCAAAGCGTCCATGATCTTTCGCAAGGCGGCTTTGGTGCCGTCGGTGACAGGGTGATCTCCGTCGTACCAGATGACGGCGTCGAGATTCTGCCGGCCGAAGTCCTTGATCGGCTTGTCGTACAGATCGCCGATCGCCCACCCTGCGACGGCGTCTTCGCCTTTGAGCGCCTGGAGGAGAAAGATCGCCTTGACGACGATATCCATCTCGTCATTTTTCAGGAGCTTCTCCATCACGTCGATGCCCCAGGTGTCCCAGTTGGTTTCATCCACGAGCTTCAGTTGATCGACAAGGTCGGCGGCGACCTTCGTATGAGCCGCCTTGATCGGCTTCTCAGTGACGATCGTTCGCGGCGGCGCAATCGCCACCGGTTTTCTCTTGGTCAGGTTCTTCGGATCGATGGAGTCGAAGGTGGTGAGGATTGTCTGGCCATTGGCTCGCTGATCTGAGCGGTGCATATCCCCAAGTACGTAGTAGCGTTTCCCATCCGACACTTCGAGATATGCCAGATCCGTGACCAGCGGATTGCCCAGCAGATCGGCATATTGACCCTGCCACGTGCCCTTCTCGCCCAGCGCCTCGGCGGCGCGCTTGAGATAGTCCTGATACGTGGCCAGCGTCGCCGAAAGCGGCGTGGCTGGGTTGGCGGCCAGATACGCCTGGATGGCATCGATCCGTTGCTGGGCGACTGTCGATGTCGTCGGCACGAACTTCCGCGCCCAGGGCGCGGATGCATCGCGCCAGGCTTCCATCGCCTTGCCCCCTACCGCCATCTCGGCGGCCTTGGTGAAATCCTTTGTTTGCGCAGCGCTGGGATATTTGGCCACAAACGCGAGCAGGGCTTCGCGCAATTGATCGGCGGAATCGCCCTTGGTTCGAATCGCCAGCAGATCGTCCTGCTGCGTGCGCGCCTGTTGCATCAGGTCGCGTTTGTCATCGATCATTTTCGCGGTCGCTGAGATCGAGGATCGCGTCGAATCCTCGGCCCAGTTGTAACTCAGCAACGCCCGGGCCTTTCCGGACAATTCATCGAGCTGCGCCATTGTTGCGGCGGCATCAGCGCCGCCGCCGATGGTGTCGGCCTGTTGTGCAATGGCATCAACCTGCCGCTTCAGGAGCACGTTCGCCTTTTGCTTGAGATCGCCTTTGAGCGTCTGGAGGTTGTGCACGGCGCTTTGCAGATTTTTACCGGGGTCTGCCCAGGCGAATTGATCGATGGGACCGGCTTTGGTCAGCGCCGTCGCCGCGTCGTTGCTGGCGGTGACCAAATCCTGTGGCGAGGATTTATCAGAGTTCGCGACCGCATTGGCATCGGATTGTGCTTTGGTCAATTCGGCCAATTTCGACTTTGCGCCGGTTGCAAGCCGGTCGAAGCTGTCCTGAAGAACAGCCGTCTCGGACTTGGCCTTGGCCACGTCGGGGTTGGTGTTGAGCTTTGGCGCTTTGCGTTCCTGCTCCTGGATCAACTGCTGTGCAAGAGTGAGATTTTTGGCGACATTCGCGTCCTGGATGCTCTTGGCCCAGCGCCGGCCGGACTGTGACTCCATGTAGAAATAGACGCCCAGGAGCGTCAAAAGCACCAGCGCGCCCGCGATGGCCATTTTCAGTTGCAGGCCGCGACGGGCGGCGGTCTTGCGCTCCTTGAGGAGCGCGGCGAAGCGCTCCTTCAGCTCGGGCGGGACAGGCTCGTCGAAGCTTTTGAACTTGTCGTACAGGACGCGAAGTTCCGGCTCGCTTTGTTTGGCATCCAGGGCACGCGAAAATTCCTTGCACGCGGTATCAAAGGCCTGGCGGCGCGCGAGCACCTGGTTTTCACGCTGCACCCAGATCACGATCGGCTGCACTTCCATCGCGATCTCGCTGGGCATGCCTTCCTGATTGGCGGCGGTCAGCGTCTGCTTGAGTTGATCGAGCAGGCGGCTGGTTTCCTTGTGCGATTTGGCGGCGAACGCCTGGCGCAACGCGGGCATCAATTGCCGGACCTGGCCGAGAACTTCGACGCGCTGCATCTCCTGACCGGCGCTGGCAGCGGCAGCCTGCAGATCGGTCGGGATCGGCTCGATCCATGGATTTTGCTCGAGCTCGGCAACCATCGTCCGGATCGATTCCTTGTCCCGGCCTTTCAGCGCCGCGGTAAACTGCCCTTTAATCTCGCGAAGCCGGGCACGTTCGAAAACGATGATGTCTTTGTCCCAGCCTGCGCCGGCCGGGTCCATGGCGGAGATTTGCCGCAATACTTCCAGCCGCTTTTTGACGGGCGAACGGCGCAGCGCCAGCAGTCGATGGCGCTTCAACAATTTTTCCAGCGGCTCGTCCTGCCCATATGCCTCGTTCAGTTGGGCGGCGCGGTCCATCTGCAGCGGGACCGGAACCGGCATGTCAAACTGCTGGCAGGTTTCGGCCCACGCCTGGGCGTCAGGGAGATCGAGCGCTGAAACGAGATCCAGGAGAGTTGGCGGCTCTTCGGCGAGATGAATGGCTTCGGTGCGCAGGCCCTGCTGGAGAAGCACCGAACACTGCCGAAGGCGATCGTTCGCCTGGCGGCACAGTTCGGCATAATCGGTGGCGTATTGCCGCAGCTCATCAGTGACGTTGGTCACCGGGGCCATGCGAACGTCGCGGAGAAACTCGACAATGCCTTTGTAGTCACTCATGCTGCTGTTGTCCTCAGGGCCGCGCGCCCTCCAATTTACAGTGCAGGGTCGCGATCCGCAGCCCGTCCACCAGTTTGATGGAGATATCGAACTCTCCCAACTCCAGATACCCCGCAACCGCGGAAGCGTAGCCGCGACAAAGTTGATCGATCTGGGCCTTTTTGTCCTCGATCGGCGCGCGATCGGCCACCAGCTTCTGCTGACGTGCGGTGATTCGTGCCTGCACCTCCGCGATCGCCTGCTGCAGCGACTCGGGCGTATAGTTGTGATCGAGCAACTTCTCCGCCTTCAACGTCTGCAGCGCCTGCCGCTCGGCCAACTGTTTTCGCATCGGGTCCAGCGCCAGCGACGCATCATTGTTCAGCTGGTCGATCGACAGGTTGAGATCACGCAGCTCGCTCTGGCGGCGAATGGATTCGGTTTCCAACGCGGCTTTCTGCTTCTTCAGATCGTTCTCGACGCGCCATGTGCCCGGCCGAATTGAAATTGAGAATGCAGTGGCAATATCGCCGGCGACCGCCTTGCGAAACTGGATGATCTGGCCGGTGCCTTCGGGGAGGCGTTTCTCGCCCTCCTTGGGTTCAGCTTCCTGGGCGTAAGTCACCTGCCATTCGCGCGGCAATTCTTTGTCGAGGTGCGCAATGGTTGGGCCGGGTGGTTCGCACGGAAGCTCGATCTTCATTCCAGCATCGGAGAGATTGACCAGAAACGTTTCGACATGTTTGGGTTCGACGCGTTGTGGCCGGGCGCGGGTCGCGTCGTTCAGCACGAAATACGAATCCTGGATCACCCAGTACGCCAGGGACGCAACCGCGGGACGGCCGAGCACCGTTCCCGATTTCCACGAAACTTCCAGGCCCGGCCGTTTGCTGTCGACGCGAATCGTCGCCACTTCCATGGCCGGCGTGCCGACGCTGTCCTTCCATCGAAGTACCAGGGCCGGTCGAGCTCCATCGGGTACGGCGCTCAGCGTTCCTGCCAGCTCGCCCTGCTTAAAGGGATAGTCCGGCGCGACGCCGGCCAGCATGGCGGTCATGGATCGAAGCCCTGTGAGGTTGTCGAACTCACGGGCGTCGATGGCGATGACCTGTGTCTTGTTGGCAAGGCCGGCAGCGCCCGGGCTTTCGATGCCGACGGCGAGGCTGATTGTTTTGGGCGGTGGCGGCGGCTCGGGATGTTCGACCACCGTTGGGACAGTCGTCGGCGGCGGCACCACCACTGCAACCGTCGTCGGCGGCGGTTTGGGCGTATCAACGTGTACGACTGCCGGCTGGGTGACTGGAGGTGCAACCACCTCCACCGGCTGGGAGGCAGCCGGCAACAGAAGCGGCGGATGAAATTGGACGGCCGGTGTAGTGTCAGGCGCCGACGAGTTCATCGCCATGCGCAGCAGGACCGTGCCCACGCCCAGTGCCGTAATAGCGCCCAGGTAAATTCCGGCGACGCGACGCCAGGGGCGCGATTTTGATTCGGTCGGCAGAACGTCGTCAATGGGTAGTGCTTTGCTTTTTCTGCGTGCGGCGTCACGGCGCGGCACGATCTGTGAAACAAACGAACGTACCGGCGAATCTGCGGCGGCCGGCTTCGAAGATTCGTCATCGTCGTCTCTGGCGTAATGCGCAATCGGAATTTCAGCGATATTGGGCTTGAGGAGCGGCGGCTTTCCTTTGGCCGCGATTGGCGCGGCGGCCGCAGTCTGCGCCATCGCGATGCCAGTTCGCGCCATCGTCACCCACGGGCTCTCCGGCACCGGGCCCAGCTCGTTGATCTTGGTCAGATCGAGTAGCACGCCGTTGGCGGCGTAACGGATGGCGGCTGTTGCCGCCGGTGTTCCGGCCAGGCAACAGCGCCAGGTACAGACCGCGCTGGCGGGGACGCTGGTGAAGTAGGTGTTGAACGTGACCTGCCACCGCACCGCGGCTGGCAGCAGGCGAATGGATTCGGCGACGAGCGGAAAAATATCCTGCCCCGGGGCATAAAGAATACAGACGGGCTTGAGCGGATTCTTCTTGAACGCCTCGGCCACGACGCCGCCCCATCCGGCGTCGCCGGTCATGCGCCGCCAGGCATCGCAGACGGCCGGCGAGACATCGCCGCGCGGGAGTGGCGACGTGCGCGAAATCGAGCCCAGTTGACCGTCCCAGCGCTCGGTCATCACGCCGGGTTGCGCTAATAACCACGCGGGTCCACCGGGCGGAAGTTCCGATTTTTCCAGGGCGATGTGATGCGCGAAGGCGTTGGTGCGCTGGGTGTAATCGAACCCCGAATCCTGGATGAAGGAGAGGACGTGATATTCCTTCCCCGAGACGTTCAAGGTCCAGTGGGCGCGCGTGAGAGGGTTCTCGCCGCCGCCGCCCGCTTCAAAATGATGCCGGTAACCGCTGAGAGATTCCAGCCGTTCCCACAGTGGTTTGGGTATTCCTTCCGTCGCCCCCACCGTTGAAAATCCAGTGCTCCCCCGCTTCATCCCCTCCGGCGCCGAAGTGTAGTAGATCTCAAAACTCATCGACACGTCCACCAGCAACTAGGAACTGGCAACAGCACTACGCAAGCCGTGGATCAATCCGGAAGACCAGCGTGCATAGGAGTAAAGCATCGGCGCGGTGACCCAATGCGGGTGCACATCGCGCGGCTTTACAAACAGCCCGGAACTGTCCGCCTTCTTCTCCGGTGAACCACCCAGCGCGCTCACAGGGATATAAAAGACTTCCTCACAAAAGTCCTCGGCCACCGTCACCACTTCCGGCGCAACGCGAAGCAAAAGCGCCCGCAGCTTCTTCGAAACCTGTTCAATGCGATCCAGATCGACGGATGCAAGCGTCCCGTTCGCGGCCGAGTCAAAGACGATCGGCTCGGTCGTAATATCCTCGTCCAACAGCGAGCCCCAGATGTCCGACTTGCCGACGAGGATCAGCAGCGGCACCTGATAGCGCTGATAGGCCGACAATCCCGCATGCCGCCGCACCCGCAACGCGGCCTCACTCAGAATGCTCTCCTGCCGCACCGTCTGAAGCGCATCGGTAATCTGCGGATCGTGCGAAATCCCCTTGCACCGCTGGCGAAACCGCGGGTCCTGCGTTGGATCAAACAAAAACATCAGCACCCGCGACTTGGACAAATGCCGCGTCACAGGCGACAGCGCCGTGTCCTGCCCAACGCTGTAATGCTCGCCGGCGTTGTCATACAGACAAAGGATCGAACCCAGCTTGCTCCGCTGCTTCACAAGCGGATGCTCCGCGGCCGGGTGCAGCGAGAACAAAAACGGCTTGGGCAACTGTGTTTCCTGGCCGTTGATCCGCACCGAGCGGTACAAATCACCCTGTGTGCGCGTCTTGTCCAGCACCACAGGCCGATCCGGATCATCGGGCAGGAAAAGCGTCTCTTCGTAACGGTTCAGAATCCAATTGGCTTCCTTGTCCCCATCCGCAAACATGATCGCAAAATGCTGGGCCATCTGCTGGCGCAGTTCCCACGCCATCGACGCCAGAAAGTTCGACTTGCCGCTTCCCACGCTTCCGATGATCGAGAAAAACGCTACCGGATTTTCCAGCAGCAGTCGCGGGATCACCAGATGGCAATTCGGACAAGCGAGCGAATGACAAACCATCCCCCGCGCATCCAGCGCCTGCCCCTCCAGATTAAAATGCGTAGGCAAAAATCGCAGCGGCTCTTCCTTAAGAACCGGATCCCCCATCAGATCCTCATGCTGTGAGACCCAGAGACTGTCCTCCGGCCGAAAGTCGTGCCAGCAATGAGGACAAGTCACCCAAGGAACGAGCGGAATCTCGCCCGACCCGCTCCCCGACTCCACCGGCCTATGACTGGGAATGCGTTCGCTCACAATAATTCTTAGCCCTTCGTTACCCGCGCACAACAAGGGGGTGGGCACCGCCCACCTCCGCTCGCTGCCATTCTACACATTCTCACCACCACCCCAAAACGTGTCAGCAGCCCCAGAACCAAGCCCCTCATTTCCTTGCAATCAATCAATTCTCACAAGATAACTCACCAGCCACAAATCAAGTTGCTCCAGCTTCTTCTTCCAACGCCGCTTGAATTCCTTCATCCACGCGCTGTTCTTCGCCGAGTCCGGAACATCCACCACACTGCGAACCAGGGTGTCGCGGTACACAGTTTCAGCGTGTCGCCAATGACCTTCGACGCGCTGTGTCTCGTAGCTGGCAGCCCCAAACTGGCCAACGATCTCTAAAACCGCGTCAGCTAGCCACTCGGCGAGGACGTCGCGTCCGTCGTTGAACTGGAGCGGCAGCAGCACCTCGAATCGCCGCCACCTGCTGCTCTAATTGGCATTGCCTTTCACGCTGAAGGGGATGTTCTGGTCCGCCAAGGCTTGCAACGCCGCATCCGGCACCAAATGCTCGCCCGTTTTCAATACACGACCTGAAAATCGCCCCAACAGAAAGGCCAGCGCTTTTCGCTCCGTCTCGCGATTTTCAAAGGTTATCATCACCATGACCTCATGGTAGCGTCCCAGTCTCGCGCGTTCCAGCCAGAGCTTGGACCAAAGCATCCCGACCGTCCTACCCCCCACCCCCAAACAGCCCGTCCACGCTCGCTGCCGGCAGCCAGCTGACCTGGTCGGTCGATACCTGATGAAGCCGCGAAACCAGCCCCTGTCGCACCTGTCTTTGCAACACCGACAGATCGAACGGGCCGCTGACCCGGCCGCGCAGCTTGATGAAATATTTCTGTCCCCCGGCCGACGCACTCGGGGCATAACCGCCTCCACCAGCCGGCGCAGGCGAGGCACGCATTGGCGTCATGGGAACAGCGGCCGGGGCGGCTTGCGGCCGGGCGCTGATTGCCGGAGCCATCATCCGCACCGGCGGGGCCGGCGCCGATGCACCACCCGCCAGCTTCAACTCAGTCAACAGCGCCGAAGCATCGCTAAATCGCTCGGCCGCATCTTTCTTCATCAGTCTGGCAATGATCTCCGACAACCCCTGTGGAAAATCCTTGCGCACCTCATGAATGGCCGGCGGCGCCGTGCCGATCGAACAATGCCACGCCATCCACTTCGCCGGGCTGGCTTCCTTGGTCGAACCGCGTTCGTCAAACACGGCCGGGAATTGCGACCGATACGCCCGGCCGCCCAGCGCCATCTCAAAGGCAATATGGCCCAGCGCGTACAGATCAGTCGAAGGCATCACCTTGCCAAAATCGCGGCTCAGCAGTTCCGGTGCGGCGTATCGCACCGTCGCCAGCACACGCGTCTTCTCAACCGTCGCCAGACCCGACACGCCAAAATCGCTGATTTTGTAACTCCCGCGCCCATCCGAAAGGATGTTGGCCGGCTTCAGGTCGTTGTGCAGAAGCGCGGGCGTCTGGCTGTGCATGCCAGCCAAGCCCTGCGTCACATGCTCGAGCATTCTGACCACGGCCGGCACGGCGGCGGGTTGTTCCGTGATCTCGATCCCCAGATTCAACGGCAGATACTCGAGTGCAATCCACGGCGTGCCATCGGTGATCGCCGCACTGTACATGGTCACGATATTTGGATGGCCTCCCAGCGCCACCATGATCCGTACCTCTTCCGCGAACCGCGTCTCCGCTTTCGGGTCGGAACGTGAGTTCCCCGCCATCACCTTCAGCGCCACCGCACGCTTCACACCTCCCGGCAACTGCTCCTCGGCCTTATAAACCGAACCGCCGCCCCCCTCGCTCAGCAGCTCTCCCAGAAAAAATCGATCGATCTGCTTCTTCACGCGTCCTATTCCTACTTCTTGGCAGGGTTGTTTTTCGCCGTGCTCCACTTCAAACGCCGGTACGCAAACTGCACCAGGGCCGCCCCCATTTCTTCGTCGGTCAGTGTCTCGGCGTGGCCAGTCGAATGCAACAATCGGGTCAGCGCACCCGGATGCGCCTGCGCGGATTCCTGCAATCCAGCGTGATTCTCAGCGCTATCCAGCAAAAGTTGCAAGCGCAGCCAAAGCCGTTGCGATCGTTGAAAATCCTCGGCCCGTTCCAACGTCCACGCCTCGACAAACAAGCTGTCCGTCCCGGTCGGCAGGTGATGGCCCTTCGCCTGCACCTGCGCCCAAGGATAAAGCGCCGCAAAAGCGTTGCCCCAATCATCGGCCGGCGTCGGCGCTTTGAACGGATTGATCGCCACGACCACCAAAGCGATCAGCAGGACCCCCACCAGCGACACCAGCAACGCCAACCGCTGCCCGGTCATCCCAGTTTCGCCGGCCGTCGATTCCAGCCGCAACACCGTCTCCCCATCCAGGCGAATCATCCCGCGCGGCCGGAGCTTCACCGACCCCGTCACCTTCGTATCATCAACAAAGGTCCCCGAGGCCGACAGATTTTCGATTGAATATTCTTCACCGCTGCGGGTGACAACAGCATGCTCATAAGACACCCCCTCGGCCGAAAGCCGAAGCTGCGCCTTGGGCCCCCGCCCAATCAACGTAGACCCCGGCGGCAACGCCACTTCAGCGCCCTTGTCCGGACCTTCAATTACGCGAATCAAACAATCCATGCGTTCCCGTGAAAAGAAGATCGTATTACGTCATGAAAGTCAATTGACCGCTTGAGTCTTGTTTTGACCCTCCCGCCGATACTGCCGCCGAATGGATCGCCGACCTCGTTCAATGTGCATGGCCGTTGCGATCTCATGGATTCAAGGACTTCAAGTCAGTCGCCTTCTGGACCCATGCCTCAAATTTCAGTCGGCGCGGATCGTCTGATTCCATGACCGAATCAAGTTCGGTGCGAACGTACGCCAGATCGAGCGAGCCGCCATAAGCCGCGAGCAAATCCTGAATGTCAGCCTCGTCGATCGGCCGTGCCGCGATCAGTTTCATGACAACGAGCCCTTCGGCCGCACTGATACGAACGGACTGGCCAAGTATCCGGGCGTCCACCGCGCGGTCCAACACATGCGCATAGGCCGGAAGTGCGGGCCGCATGAGGTCAATGACAATGTCCTTAAACTGAATCGTTGTCAGGCCATGGTCGCGAAACTCTCGAATGTTCTCTACAAGTTCAACGTCGAAGCCGCGCGCTTCGAGCGATTCAAAGAATGCGCGCATCGCAATCTGGGGGATTGTCAGCAGTGCGTCGATGTCGTCAGTCGTGCGAACCCGCGTGTGCTGGATCATCGCAACGCCACCGATGATGGCGTAACGCACTTGGTGCTTGTTGAGCACCTCCAGGAGCGCGTCAAGCGCCTGCTGCAGGGTCGGACCGGTTTGCGGCAAAGAGTCGTCTATATTCGGCACGCCATTCCTCCCGTTCTCGCAGCCGGGCCGCCTTAACTCGAATCTGCCGCTCACGAGCGGCAGGATCGGTCGGAGCCATGGCGCGGGCGGCATCCAGCAGGTCGCAAAGAGCCTGGAATCTCTCCGTCGGCGTCCGTGCCCGGTTGATCGCGATCTGCCGGAGAATGCTTTGATCAAAACCGTGGTCGCCGAACATCGATATCGCTCTCTCAAAAAGACATAAGTCGGCGAGAATGCAAACGTCGCCGGATCGTCAATGACGCGAATCAGACAAACCATGCGGCATGCTTGAACAGAAGATCGTACACGCCAACGCATGTCAATTCGAGCCGCCATTCCCGAAGCGTAATTCCGACACGATCTACGTGACGCAGCCAGCCCAAAATTTGCACCCCCGCATAAAAATGTTATTTTCACCACTCAGCACCTATCACCAGAATCGCAGGGCACAAACACTCTCAAGGCCAACGAGCCAGGAGAAAGGCAAACATGACGACGCAGGGGAAGTCGCGTCATCGCACACGCAGCCAACACTGCCAATCTTCTAATTTCGAACCCCTC
>JBBRHH010000034.1:0-20547 GCA_038222915.1 Tepidisphaerales bacterium | reverse complement strand
CCGCGCCCAGGAGCTTGGTTTCACGTGCGAGGATGCTTTCGTGCGAGCCGTCCGTGGCCGGTGCACGCAGGGCAGCGGCCTTTTCCGGAAACTGGGACAGGATGGCGAGCTTGCCAATGTCGTGGAGGAGGCCGACGGTGGAGACGAATCCGCGATCGACATCGCGGACGCGTTCGGCCAGCGCATCGGCGACATACGAAACGGCCAGGCAATGCACCCAGACGTCTTCGGTATCCTCAAGCGTCTGCGGCGAGCGTGCACCGAGCATCTGGTCGAGGCGAAGGCGCAGAACGAGCGATTTGAGAACGGCGAATCCGAGATAGCTGATTGCTTCGGGGACGGAGGTGATCTTCCGCATGAGGCCAAAGGCCGCGCCGTTGACCATGCGGAGGATGGATGCGGAGAGCGCTGGATCGGTGCAGGCGATGCGGCCGACGCTGGCGGCCGTGGAATTTGGATTTTGAATTTCCTGCAGCAACTCGATCACGACGTTCGGCAACGGGGGGACGAGTGCGAGCCCTTCGCGGACTTCGGGAAGGATTTCGCCGACGGGGGCCGGGACATCCGAGTCCTGGCGGGCGCGAATCTGGTAGCCGCCGATGACGATCCTGGGGGCCGCGGCAGGTGCGGATGATGGCGGTGTGACGATGGAGTCGTCGGCGGGGGCTTCGGCGTTCTCGCCGATCAGACGTCTAAAGAAGCCTCGCACGCCGGTCGGTTTGGCGGGAGACTGAATCAGACCAGTGGAGGGATTTGTGCCCATATTGCGTCCACTTCTACTTCGGGCGTTTTGGGCCGCCGCTGAAGCAAACGCGTAGGATTACCGATTCATGTTGGCGTCATTTTACGCCGACCACCATCCATTGCGGTCCGGCCAGGTGTTCAACGCGGCTCTGCGTAAATCCAGCCTCGGCCAGCCATTCCTTGCAATCTGCGCCGCTGAAATCGAAGCCCTCCTGGGTCTCGATCAGCATATTGAGACTCATCAGCAAACCCAGCGCGTTTTCGCGGCGGCCGTCGTCAATCAAGGATTCATGGACGATGACCGCGCCTCCCTTTGGGAGCGCGGCGTGGGCTTTGGCGAGCAGTTGTTTCTTTTTCTCAAGCCCCCAGTCGTGCAGGATGTGTCCAAGAATAAACACATCCGCGGGAGGCCACGGATCCGTGAACATATCGCCGCCGGTGAATTGCAGGCGCTGTTCGAGGGAGAACGAGCTGACGTAGTCTTCGAACACCGGCTTGACCGCCGGGAGGTCGAAGCCCCATCCGTTGAGGTGCGGATGCGCCGAGGCCAGCTGCACGCCGACGCCGCCCTGAGCGCAGCCGATGTCGGCGAAGCTGGTGTAGTAGTCCCAGTTGAATTTCTTCGCCATCGCCTGGGCCGGTCCGAGGCTCAGCCCGGTCATGGCCCCCAAAAACTGCTTGAGCCGATCGGGCTCGGCATAAAGCGCCTCAAAAGGATTGCCGCCGTCTTTCGCCTCGTTTTGCGGCTTTCCGGTGCGAAGGGCCTCGGTAAGGGAACCCCAGAATGGATAGAGCCGTGTGTTGGCCATCTCCAGAAGGCCGCCGACATAAGTTGGCTTGCCGGGCACGAGAAACGTGTCGGTCTCGGGTGTTGTAACATATTCCGCGCCGACGCGGTCGATCATGTGCAGCGCCACCAGCGCATCCAGAAAATCATTCACCGAGCGCGCATTGATCTTCAGATCGATCGCGATGCGGCGGGCGCTGCGCGGGCCCCTGCTCAAATATTCGAACAATCCCAGCTCCACGGCGCTCAGTAGCGTCTTAGAGCCCCAGAAACCAAGTCCGAGTTGAAGAATTCCGTCGGGCGTCACATTCTCGCTCATGCGAACTCCTTGAAGGTCAACCGGCAGCAGCGCGCATTTACCACATTGCGTCCCGCCGGCAGAGGTTTGGCATTCTATAATATTCCAGCAGCGGAGGCCCGGCAGGATGACAACGCTCAACAAAAATTCGCTGGAGGCGTTCAAGTTCTCACCGCAACCCGATGCGCAGAAGGTGGTCCGCGATCTGGTCGAACAATTTCTTCGCGTGAACCCTTTTGCAACGCACCTCAGCGATCGGATGCGTCTGGAAACCGGGACGCGATTCATGGATTGGATCGACTCCATTTTTGTTCCGGCCCTCGCCACAATCAGTCAGCAACTGGCCGAGGTTGGCTTCGTTGAAACGGGTCAAGGTGTCTGGACAAATTCACACGGCGTGTTTCCGCGCATCGTCCTTCATGATCTGCCGGCCATGCGATTGATGATCAAGGTGGAGTCGGTGGTGGATTTTCTGGCCGCCAACTCAATGTCGTCTGGCGTGCAGGGTTCGCCGCTGTCGTCCCTGCGGCTGGCGAGAATCGATTGTGCTGGCGAAGCGGAGCTTTGGGTTGTCGAGCGACATGGTGATCGCGGCTATTCAGCCTCAAATACCCAGGCACATCTTTCGTCGCTGTCTTACCTTGAGGCATTTCGGATGCGGCGTCGCGGTTTCGATTCAGATGAAGAGGGTTTTTCTGAAGCCCAGCGACTCATCGACGTGTCCATTGCGGACATTGGTATCGACTGGACGGCCGACATGTTCTTCGCCGCTGAGCGCGAGTTCTGGCAGCGGCGCAATCGTGCCGCACAATTTCAGAAGGCGCGGCAGGATCGGCTGGGCCTGGGCTGGGCCAACCACGATCATCACACCTATCGCTCGTCGCGCGAACAATTCGCGCCTCTGATCTCGATTTTTGAGACGCTTGGATTTACCTGTCGCGAGCGCTTCTACGCTGGGGCACAGGCCGGCTGGGGGGCACAGGTGCTTGAGCAGCCTGAGACCGGAATTGTGATCTTTGCAGACGTCGACCTCTCCCCCGATGAGCTGACCACTGACTTTGCGCACGAGGGTCTCGCGGGGCGCGAAACGCTGGGGACCGTCGGCCTCTGGTGCGCGTTGCATGGGGAAGCATTTCTTCAGGCGGGGATGCATCACCTGGAATGCCAGTTTGATTTTGAGGCGTTAAAGTCGCAGCTTGAATCAGAAGGGGGTTTAAAGGTGATGGATCCTTTCACCAACTTTCCCTATCTCAAGCAGGCATTCACCGAGGGAGAACGCTGGCCGGTCGCGGCGGGGAGAGTTGACCGGCTGCTCAAAAGAGATCAGATCACGCCGCAGCAGGCAGCGCAGTTCTGCACAAATGGCGCGATCGGATCACACCTGGAGAATCTCGAGCGCAACGACGGCTTCAAGGGATTCAATCAGACTGGCGTCAGCGAGATCATTGCCAAAACCGATCCGCGTCTGCACTGAAGGATCATTCGCCAAGCCGCCGAAGCGCGGACTGATTGCCCATGTTTGCGGCGCGACGGTAGTACCGAAGCGCCTCCTCGACATTCCGCAATACGCCCCGGCCGTTCTCATACCGCCAGCCGAGATTGAACATGGTGTTCACGTACGCCAGGATTGCCGGCTGATGTTCGTGCGGCTTTCCGGTGCTTTGCCGGTTGGCGTAAACCTGTTCGAGCCACGCGTTCAGTTCGGCGAGTTCCGTCGTGCTGATGTTGCCGGGTTGTTCCGTAGACCCGTTTTCCAGCTGCATGCCGCACTGCGGGCAAAAGCGAGCCAGTTGCTGCACGGACGCGAGGTCGTGGTTGCAGCGTGGACATCGAAGGGCGGCGGCCAGTTTTTCCAGGGCCGACATGGCCTGCCGGTCGGCTGCCGCATGGCAGGAGATTCGGGCGGGCCCCAGATGAAACACCAGCCCATCCTGGAGCACAAAGTCGTTCGCCGGCGCACCGTCGGCCGTGTAGAGCAGCGCGTCCTTCATTTTGCAGCGAATGGTCCACGTTCCGGCGTCGTCGCGATGTGCGGTGGCGTGAAATGGCCGAACATCGGGATGAACAATCATGACGTTGTTCGTGGGATTGCGCCCAATCGTCATCCCCTCGCGCACGGCGAATTCCTGTTCGGGCCCGATATGCTGGACCCGAAGCACGAACGCCTCCATACTCGCAAGATTGTTGGCGACGGAAGCCATCGCAGCCACCCTAACCCACCCGTGGCTGGCGGGCAAGATTATTCGGCCGATCGGCGACGGCGCATCATCAGCAGCCCGACGGCAAAACAGCCCGTTAGTACGGAGGGCTCGGGCACCGGCGTCACGAGCGTTACCGTGACAGTTCCAGAAAGCGTGGCCGATCCGGTTGCTGTTTGCGGGTTGAATGCTTGAAGCACGCCGCTGGTTATGTCGTTACCGACCGGATAGGCGCTTCCGAAGTTGTTTGTGGTGATTCCCGACACGGTTGGCAGGCCGATCGTGAATCCTTCAGGATCCGCGATGTCTGTCGCGAAACCATTGTCAAAAACAAAGCCCGGGCCGGCGGTGAGATCGAGGTTGCGGCTGTCGATGCTGAGAAGCGTTCCCGATGACTGTCCGAGGGCGGAATTAAATACGGCGCTGCTGAAGCTGCCGTGGACGATGACCCGGCCAATCGAATCCAGAAAGTCGAATGCACCGGCGCCGATCAGAACCCGAATACCGTCTCCGGCGTCGACCAGTCCGCTGGTATTGTCATCGAAGATCGTGCCGCCGGTCGGTTGAAAGCCGCTGGTGATTTTGAAGGTTGCGTTGGGATAGTCCTGCTCGATCGAGGACGGCGCAAGGGTGCTGCTGGAGAGATTGACGCGGAAGGTGTCGGTGGGCGCTTGCGCTCCGCCGGGCGTGTAGAAGGATGTGCCGTCAAAGCCGATTAACCCCGATGGCTGGAGATAGCTGAACGACATCGTCGTGCGGTCAAAGGGGCCGGCGGTGATCAAGGACGCCTTACCCTCCTGAACGAACCCCAGCAGCGCAACGACAGAACCGGCCACCATGCAGGCGACACGCTTTAATCGATGAGCCAGTCCGCTTTGTGAACGGCCGAATGCCATGGAAATACCCTCAGTTCCGCACGCACGTCTTCGCGCAACTAGATTCACAGTTGGCTCGTAGGGAGCCCTGAACGAGAACGAACAGAGATCCTTTACCTTCCATCTCTATTCTCGGAACGGGCGAGCTTATCCTTATCGGACGTAGTGTCAACCCTTACGGCCTAAGAAAATCGGACGAACCCGCCCGCTTGATGGTCCGCTGATAACATTTCGACCTGTCGCCACGGCGCTGTATAAAACGACGAAACACAACGGAGACTTCATGGAATCGCCATCGCCCGATCGGCTTCGGCCGCACCCTGATCAACGATTTACCGGACAGCAACATGCGTTCGACCTTGCTGCCGCCGCTCAGACGTTGCGAGCCGAGCTGCAGTCGGGGCAGGCAGGGCATCGGCAGACCTCGCTCTATAAGCATGGGCCGACATCGGTCTCACTTTTCCTGTTTGGACGGTTGACGCGATTGCCGCCGCATCGCACCAACGGCGTGGTGTGCATTCAGGTGCTCAAAGGGCACCTGCGGGTGATGGCCGATGGGGCAACGCATGACCTGAAGGATGGGGGCCTGCTCGTGCTGGCGCCGCGCGTGGAGCACGACGTGGTTGCGCATGTGGAAAGCGAGATGCTGTTAACGATTCATCTCGACCCCGGCTGAAGGAGCTATTTGCCAGCTACTTTTGGATGGCCCTTGGGCAATTCTGTTTCCTCGCGCAGCAGCGCGTAGCGCACGCCTTCGGGCGTTCCGCTCACCATGATGTTGGCGAGCCGCGCACCATTGCCGGAGGCGGGCGTTTTGTAAGTCCCGCCGTACACCAGATGATTTTCGTGTGAGCCGTCGCCGTTGCCGCCCGGGCCGGCCCAATACCAGTGCCAGCGATTGCCCAGGACGTCGTACAGGCCCCATGCGTTGGGCTTCTTTTGGCCGACCGGATGCACCGTCTTGCCTGAATTGGACTGGGTCCACGCGTAGTCGTCCGCGTCCTTCTCCTTGTCGCCGCCCGGATTCATGGTGGCGACGCCCGCGCGGGCTGCGTATTCAAGGCGAACACGGTCGATCAGTATGATCTTCCAGCCTTTGGGCGCAAGCTTGCCCAGCGCAGGCATGACCTTGTCGACGGCATCGCGATAGGTGACGGCGGCCGGTAGTTTGCCATCGGCGTCGGCCGGTGTGCCGGGTGGGTCGGCCTGCATGAGGGCTCGATACGCTGCCAGCGTCAATTGTGTATCCATTACATAGAACGGATCGGGGACTGTTTCTTCCTTGAGCGGCTCGTCACCTTCATGGCCGGGCTCGGTGGCGGGGCTGCCCATGATAAATTTGCCAGGCGGGATCAATCGCCAGTTGATCGTCGGCGCCTTGTCATCACCAAGCGGGAGCTTGAGCGGATCAGTGGCGCCCGACGACTTGGCGGTGTCCGCCTGACGCTTGGCGGCCTCCGCAGAATCGAACGGCCAGCCTTCGTAAACCTGCCACGCCAAGTCCGCCGAGAAAGCTGCGGTTGGAAAAACCGTCAGGACCAGAAGGATGAGAAAACGCATCGGATCTCCTTCGCCAAAAGGATCAGGGCATCAGGGTTTCAAGGTCAGCTCGCCCCAGTATTGTGGCTCCAGCATCAGCTCGAATACCACGTCCTCGACAATGCCTGTGTGCTGGTTGCTCCAATAGGTGCGGAGCCGCGTGCGCTTGCCAGAGGCATCGCCGAACGTAACGCCGAAATCGCCGTGCAGTTTCAGGTCGGCCGCCGGCTTCAGGTCGAGGGATGAGAACGGGATGCTCGCCTCGACGATGTATCGCTTCTCCTCCTTGCGAACCTGAATCTTTGCGTCGCTGAGGACCAATACGCTGTCGACGGTGAAGTTTTTCACCACGCCGGAGTTGAAGACCTTCGGATGTTTGTCATTGGCGACCATGCGATAGACCACGGCCGTCGGCGTCCCTTTCAGGTTGCCGATGGAAATGCGCAGGTCTCCCAGCACGGCCTTGGTGCGCTTGGGGTCCGCCTTCGGATCGACACCGATCTGGAAGTCGACGGTGTCGCCGCCGATGTACATCAGCTCCGGCGCATCGGCGCCGTTCACCCACGGCGTCAGATCATCAACCATCCACGCCAGGTAGAGGTTCTGTTCATCCCACGCGGCGGTGGCCTGAAGATTCTTCCCGTCTTCCTTTGTCAGATTCAGGATTTGCGCTTCCTTGAAATCGTCATTGAAATTGCCCGTGAATTTCGGCGAGAGCTTCTTCACGTCGAGTTTTCGCTCACCGATGGTTGCCTGAAGCGTTTGTTCGCGGATCGCCTGTGCCTGCTTCACTTCGTCGGCCGAGATGGTGAGGGCGGCGTCGCCCTTGATCGCCTTGACCTGATCGAGCCCAGTCAGCTCGATATTCCAGAACGCATTAGCCCCGGCTTGGATGTAGAGCTTCCCATCGGGCGAAAGCGCGACATTGCCCCCAAAGTCTTCCTGGCCGCCGCCGGGCGGAACGCTGTCCATGATTGCGCCCGGCAACGCTTCGTCCGGCCATTTCACCTTGAGCGGGTCGGGCTCGAAGAACTTGGTGAGATAGAAACCGCGCTCGGTCATGATGTGCCATTCGCCAACATTGGTCGGAATCACCCAGGCGTTGCCGATAGGTTCCGGGAGCTTCACCGACGCGACCGGGGTAAAGCTGCCGCGGATCATGCCGACCGTCGGCCCGCAGGCATTGTGCGAGCCATGCACGCCGACATAGTTGTCCGGATAGGTCCAGAGTTGTTTGCCGGAAGCAATGTCGAAGCAGCGCATCACGCCATGCTCGGTGCCGTAGTCGCCACCGCTGAGGAGAAGCCGCCCGTCGGCCGAACCGAGACCTCTTCCGGGCATTTTCACGGCGTGGGCGAGGTCGTACTTCGGCGCGCCACAGGCGGTAAAGCCGTCGGCCTTCAACTGCCGATCGGGCGTGTAGATGGTCAGGTCCGACGAGACGCGCATGTACCAGTCGCTGAACTCCAGATGCCCACCCACGCGGGTCTTTTCGTTGTCCTGCGGCTGGCCGTCGCCGTTTTCGTCGGCCCAGTAAATGGTCTTTTGGTTTGCCTTGTCCCTGTCGGACCCTTGGTAATCAAAGCCGCCGCGCAGCTTGTATTCGCCGGCGGCCGTGCGCTCGAAGATGCGGACTACGTGCTCAGGAATATCGCCGCTGAGAAAGAGGTACGTCTTTCCATTAGCGCCCACGGCAAAGGCAGCGTTGCGCGTGGAGAGGCGAGCGATGATGGAGACGCATTCGGAATGGCCGGTGGTTGGGTCAAGCTTCCACTCACAGTCCTGGCCAATCATCACGTTCGGATCTGCGGGTAGAATCGCGCCGCCGGTTGCGCCATACGGCGGCGGGCCAAAGAATTCGCGAATGAACTTGCCGGACTTGGCGTCCCACAGGCTGATGCGCTTGGGCGATCGATCCGCTTCCGCCACCCACACCTGGCCCTGCCCATCAACAGCAATTCCCCTGGCGAAGGCCATGCCGTTGGGCATCCATTTGCCGAGGATTGGCCGGCCTCCCTGCTTTCCAATGGACGAGATCGACTTGCCATCAGCGCCAAACGCTTTCACCTGATTGTCGGGTTCACGCGTCGCGACGTAGATCGTGCCTTCCTTGTCGATGGCGATGCCAGTGGCGCTGGAAAGGCCGGTGATCAGCGGCTTGGCGTCGCCGTTGTCCGGATTGACCGCGAGAACACTCTTGCCAGCCGACACCACGTACAGGAGCTTGTCACTCGCCGCGTACATTGCGTCGGGGTTTTCAACAGTGAGTGTCTTTTCCAACTTGCCGGTCTTCGCATCGAGCACGAGAACCGCATTGTTCTTCGCATAACTGAGATAGATTTTGCCGGCCCGGGCGGCCAGTCCCTGCGACAGATCTTTCGGATGGGCGTTGGGACGAAGCGTGCTCAGGACGATGTCGGCCTCGGTACCCCACGGAAGATAACTGCCATCGCCCGCGCCGACGCGCGAGAGCCGTTCGCCATTCTGCACATACACGGCGTCGCCATCGACAGCGATTGCGGTGAGGCCGGCCATGGTGGTGAAATTCTTGCCCCACTGCACCTCGCCCTTGAGATTTGTGGCGAGGAGCATCTTGCCGCCCTCCGCACCATCCCAGATCAGGAAGACGTGATCGCCGGCCGTGGCGCAGCCGACCGGCACTCCGTGATCTCCACCCCAGTTGGTCTTGCCGCCCGGCCCATCCCACGGCGCGCTGCCGGCATTGCACGCCCAGCCGCGAAAGCGCAGGCCAAACTGCGGATGGAAGAGTGCATCCCAGGTGTATTGGCCCGCCGGCACAGGTTCGCCGGGTTGTTTGACGGAATAGTTGGTGAGCCCGTCCCACTTTACTTCATGCTTGCCCTTGGTAAGGAACTCGCCATTGAGAAGTTGGCGGACGACAAGGCCTTCCTTGTCGTGAATATTGAGCGAAACGATCCCGTCGGCCGGGACGTCGACGGTGATGTTCTTGAACCCCTTGAACTCACGGCCCTTGATCAGCCCGGTCCAGTCAATCGTCGGGATGTTGTTCTCGAGCTTCACGGCGAACTCGCGACCATCTGAAAGCCGCACCGCCCGCGGCTTCATGTGCCCCTGTTTTTCGAGCGTCGCGATTCCCCATTCCTTCCAGTTCATGAACGTGAAGATGCGGTCAAGCTGCATGTTGGGCTTAAAGAGATCTTTGATCGTCAGGCGGGCCGTGCCGCGCAGGGTGAAGTTGGGTTCAATGGTGAGCTGCAGTTGATCGCCGGCATGTAGCGCCTTGCCGTCTTTCGTCAGCAGCCTCCACGGAATAGCCAGCTCCTGTGAATAGCCGCTGTTGTCAGCGTTTTTCTGAAACGCCTGCTGGACGCCGGATTGCTTGGCGTCCTTAATCTCGCCGTCTTTGAACGTCTTGCCTTTTTGAATGAACACCACATCCCGGTTGTCCCGGCCGCGCCACGCTGTGATATGGCCGCCCCATTCTTCGGTGGTTTCGGTCGCGACGATCCAGCGGACCTGCAGGCAATCGCCGTTGAAGCCGTTGTCGGCGACGGTCTGCCCCGGGTTGTTCAACGGCGTGTCATCGTTGAATCGCGCAAGGAGATAGAGGTTGTCGGCGTCATACATCGCATGAAACCATACCGCCGCCTTGTCGCGCATATTCTCGGCGTCCCCGGTGGCAAAGATACCGCCGGACAGATCCCAGTCGTCGAACTTGCCGTCGACTTTAACCGCGCCCGGCGCTGGCAGGACGTTGAGGCCGAGGTTTTCGGTTTCAGTCGCCCATGAGATGGACGGAAATAAGGCCCATGGAGCAAGGAGTAGAACGAATAGTCGGTTGCGGTTCGTCAAGCGTGTTTCCTCTCAATAGTGCGCCTAGCATATGTTGACTTTTCAACTTAAACGGCCGATATTACCGCGTAGGGTCACTTTATGCTTTCGATGAACCAACAAAATTTGCCAGGCGCGAAAGGACGCGAACGCGACCCCCGTAAGTGGCGCCGGGCCGAATTGTTGGTGCAAATGCTGCAAGGGACGATGGCGCTGGAGGGGCAAGGCCTTTCCCGTGAGTCCCTCGATCGGCTGCGTGAAGAGGCGTACGCTCAATTGTCATCCAAATGAAGCCGCTGGATGAGTAGATTCAGTGGTAGGTTACTTCTTCAAAAAATTCGCCAGCAGCCGTTCGCCTTGCTCGGTCAAAAAACTCTCAGGATGGAATTGCACACCCTCGAGCGGCCAGGTCTTGTGGCGAACGCCCATGATTTCTTCCTGATCGGTCCAACTGCTGATCTCGAATTCCGGCGGCAGTGTGCCATTGCGGATGATCAGGGAGTGGTAGCGGGTCGCGGTGAATGGATTGGGCATGCCGACGTAGAGCGTTTGGCCATCGTGGTGGATCAAGTCGGTCTTGCCGTGCATCAGCCGGCCGGCACGGACGACGTCGGCACCGGACACAAAGCCGATGCACTGGTGGCCAAGACAGACGCCCAGCACGGGAAGTTTTGGACCAAAGTGGCGGATGACATCATTGCTGACGCCGCCCTCGCGCGGGGTGCAGGGGCCGGGGGAGATGACGATGTGGGTGGGGTGAAGGTCTTCGATCTGATCGACGGTGACCTTGTCGTTTCGAAAGACTTCGATTGGCCGGCGTGCATCGACCTCGCCCAGCTTCTGGACGAGGTTGTAGGTGAAGGAATCGTAGTTGTCGATCAGGACAATCATGGCCGAGAAACGGTATCGGTTTGAGCGGGAATTGGGAAGAGGGCGGTGGCGGCGGGCGGAATACTGAGGCGCTGGCGAGGCCGGCCAGGTGTCCCCATTGGGATGTTGGCCCTGCTTGTCTTTTCCTGCCGGTTCCTTAACGTTGTTGCCCATGTCTCTTGCCATGGTGGCGCGTACTGACTTTCACAGCCCTTTGCTCTGGGCGGTGCTGATTGGCTGGATTCTTACGGTGACGCTCCATGAGTTCGCGCACGGGTTGGTGGGCTATCTTGGCGGGGATTACACCATCCGCGAACGCGGCGGGTTGACGCTAAATCCTTTGCAATATGTCGATCCGCTGATGAGCATCATCCTGCCGATCGTCTTCCTGCTGATGGGCGGAATCCCGCTGCCCGGCGGGGCGACTTATATTCGCAATGATCTGCTGCGACGGCCGTGGTGGCGATCACTGGTTTCGGCGGCGGGGCCGGCGATGAATCTGCTCATTTTTCTGCTGCTGGCAATTCCGCTGCAGCCGAAGATGGGGTGGATCGACTATGACAACGTCTCGGTGAAGCAATGGACGTCGGCCCAACTCTTTGTGGCGACGATGTGCTACCTGCAACTATTTGCGGCGGTGTTGAACTTGATCCCGGTGCCGTCACTGGATGGGTTTGGCATTATCTCACCATTTCTGCCTGAGGACCTCCAAGACAAATTGACTAAACCGCCATTGGGAACAATGCTGTTTATTGGGTTTTTCATCGTCATGTCGCGGACCCAAGCACGTTTCTACCTCGACGAAAAGATATTGAGTCCGGTGATGACGGCGGCCGGGCTTGACGCCGGCAGTATGCAAGTGGCAATGCGGGTGGCGTTTGGGTGGATGTAAGAATTTAGATTTGCCGCCGAATAAAACGGCTGAAGCCGCTTGAGCGCCAGACGGGGCTATGGTTCCGATCCGAAATTCCTTAGGTCAGGTTGGATCGGATATGAGGCACATGTCGCCCAGTTACAACAAAGATCATCCCCTTCGGTAAAAAAACAGTACAGGACAGCATACAGCGACTGAGGCCGCTTTTGCGGCACGGTTTGCTTTGTGGTGACGGCAAAGTGCCAGAGCGCGTTGGCAAGTTTGCGAGACTGCGTCGATTGCCGCGCTAGAAATGCTGGCCTACTGTGTCGAAGCGCGAAGGCTGCGCTTTCATCGGGAGTAGTGATGGTGGATGACATACGCCAGGATCAACTGGTGTTGATCAAAGTCGAAGGAATGCACTGTCATAAGTGCCAGAAGGCGATTCAGAAATCGTTGCAGAGCCTGGCCGGGGTGAAGGAAGTCGAGGTGGACTTTCCAAGTGGGCTGGCATCGGTGCTGTTTGATCCGAAGGCTGTTGCTGTGCGCGCGTTGATGGACGCGGTAACGGAAGCGGGATATCAGCCCACCGGATTCAGCAAAGGGGAGCCGGGACATGTACCGTCGGATATTCATCCGCATTGAATCGCTACTCGCAGATTCGCACGTCCAATAACACAATGATGGAAACCGCGGGCCATTTTCGCGGAAGACACTCCCTGTCTTGCCACGCCACTGGCCGGCGGGCGGGCTTGTGCTGGCCCGGCGCCGGGATTCATTTTGACAGAGTTCGCGTACGTGTCATGCTCGATCCGAGTTTCATCGCTGATCGGAGCGGACGGGCATGCGCTGCAACAATTCACGTGGAAAGATGGCGGCGGGGGGTGCGCCGGCGGCTGGTCGCAGGCGGATGTGCTTCGCGGCCTTCACGCTTGTCGAGCTGATGGTTGTGATTGGTATCATCGCATTGCTGATCTCAATCCTGATGCCGGCGATCGGGGCGGCCGGACGCGCGTCGAAGCGCACCCAATGTGCGGCGCAGCTACATCAGATCGGGGCGGCGATGTTTATCTACGCCGAGGATTACTGCGGTTTTCTGCCGGCGTCGGCGCATCCGACGGAGACGTCGGCGAACCGGATCTGGGATTATTCCTTCAAGTGCAGCACGGGACTGCTGGTGGAGGGGGCGCTGGCAAACAAGCTGGAAGTGCTTTATTGCCCAACGACGGTGAGCAACGATCTTCCGCGGGCGCAGCTTTGTTTTAACGTGCCGGGGTGGGATGTTCAGGTGCCGTACGTGCAGCGGATTGTGAGCACGGGGGCGTGGCAGAAAGCGGGGAAGCCGCGACAGTGCGTGATGTTCGATACGTATGTGCGCACCACCGATCCCGCGTTTGGAGTGCAATACAACGCGAATCACCAGGAAGGCGTGAATTCGCTGTTCTCTGATGGGTCGGCGATCTGGGAGACGCTGCCCAAGAAGTGGAATTCGGCGAATACGAAGACTTCCTGGAGTCAGATGGATGGGGAGCGGTTTGCGGAGATGTTTTAGCGATGCGGTGAATCTTGATTACCGGGCTGGCCGACCATCCTCTTCAACACCTGTTCAAGTTCAGCTGCGAGTCCTCGCTTCGCCGATGCAAAAACCTCCAGATACTCGATCGCCCTGGTGCAGCCGACGTAGAAATTTGCGCGCCCTGTCAGGTCTGCGGGGAAGTCGTTGGCGGAGGCCAATAGCACGCAGTAGGCGTCGTAACCTTTTGCAGATGCGACGGTCGAAACAGTGAGGCGGGCTTTTTGTCCCAGGGGCTCGTCTTTTTTATCAAGCGTGACGTGAACGGCTGCGACTGAGGGTATTCGCGCGGCCTCAATGACTTCAGCCAGTTGGCTGACTCGTTGCTTGAAGAAGGTCAAGACAAGGATGTCTGCAGGCCTCACCTCCTGTTCCTCAATCAGATAGCGCAGTCGGGATACGAGCAGCTTATTTTCTTCATCAATGCTGGCAGTAACAGTGAGGCGGGGCATTTCGCCGTCCCGCTTTGCAAATCGCACACGCCAGATGCCGTAGTCGTTCTGGATCAACCCCTTTTGTTCCAGCGAACTGATGTCGGCGAATTCTTTGCTCGGTACTTCGGCTTGTGAAGGTGCGCAGGACCCGAAAAGTACATTAAATGTTGCCTCGAGGATGGGCTGCGTGTTGCGGTAGCATTCTGACATGACAAAGGAACGGCCGCCGCGCACGTTCAGTCCAAGTGATTGCCAGTTGGGGCGTTTCTTGCCATAGAGGTTCTGGGCATCGTCATAGAACACATACAGATTTGGCTCACTACCCTCTCTGGTACGACATAGTTCCTTGAGCAGGCGAAATTCCTCCTCCTGGAAATCCTGTCCCTCATCCACGTAGATCGCGTCATAGGCGAGCGCCTGCAAACGCTCGGGATCGCGCTCTCTGAACTGTCCGAGGTCGTCGAGGTATTTCATTGCGCGAACGATATCGTTCGCGTTGCTGACGTTCTGGTATCGCCAAAGGTCATGTTTCGTCAGCTCGAACATCAGCGTATTGAAGGAGTAGACCTCGAGCATGCCTTGGGGCACGGATCTTCCGGTTCGTTGTTGAAAGGCGATGTTGATCTTCTTTGCGATGAATGGCGCCAGGGTGCGATTGAAGCAGACGGCGAGCAGGCGGGGACGCGTGGTTGCGGCGTCAAACAGTTGTTCGCTGTTGGCGATCATCATCCGTTCGATCCGGCGAGCGAGGTTATTCGCAAGGACTACCGTCTTGCCACTACCCGCGACGCCGCGCACCAGCCGCGGGCCGTTTTCCCAGTTCATGACGGAGAGTCTTTGCTGCTCATCAGACAGCACCTTGTATGCTTCGGCGGCATCATCGAATTGCTCACCCAGTGTCGCCTCTTTTGTCGTGCGACTTTCGCGATCCTCTGGGGTCGCGTATAGCACGGACACATCTCCGAATGCACGCCATACGCATTGGAGTTGGTCGAGGGCGCAGAGATTGATTTGCGCGGTTGCATCTGTTCTATCTGATGCGCCCAGTCGCCGGAGGAGCTTTGACGCCGAAACGTCGTCGGCAAAGACAAACTCCTTCGGACAGAAAGCCGCCTCAGTGAATCGCTTGATCCAGTCGGAACGCCGAATCAATGGGAAGACGACCCAATACTTAAAAGGAATTTGCACGTCGCCGTCAAAAGCACGCGCCGTGGCATCCTTGATGTCAAACATTGCGTTGCGAACTTGAGTGATTGGATTGCGTTTCCGCAATCCAGCGGCATATCGGATGAGCAATTGTCCGCCTGCTTCGAGACCCTCGATTTGCTCGAGCGACATTCCCTTGACCTCAAACACATGGACACCGATTTCAGGATCGATCAGGACAATGTCCGGCGGCCGATTGGTCTTTCGTGCCAGGCTTGGCTCGCACAACAGCGCGGACTCTGAGTTATCGAACGCCTCGATCAATGTTGCCAGCGTCAGGCGATGGCCGTCGTTGCCGGCGTCTTCCCATCCGATGAGCCTGCACTTTGCATCCCGTGCGATTCTGGCAAGTTCTCCCTTTGTCATTCCTCCGCCTTTGCTGCAACCCCGAACAGGGGGCCCGGCGTTGCCTCGACGGTTAACACCGGGACCCGCGCGGGTTGAATTGGTGGAGGCGTTGCCGCGACCCGCGCCGCGGCCTGTGTGGCAAGTACATCACAGCGTTCATTCTCTTTGTGACCATCGTGGCCTTTGACCCAATTGGCGCGGACCTGGTGAGACCCAAGCAGTTGATCCAACTGCTGCCATAGGTCGGCGTTCTTTACGAAGGTCTTTGCGTTTAAAGTTCGCTTCCAACCGAATTTCTTCCACCGTGTCATCCATCCGCCTATGGCGCTCACGACGTAATCACTATCGCTGAACAGTTCGACCTTGCTCGAAGACTTGAGCGCCTCAAGGCCGCGGATGACAGCCATGATTTCCATGCGATTGTTGGTTGCGCCGTGTGCCCCCCCATGGCCTTCTTTAAAGCGGCCACTGGCGGGGTGCTTGAGAATAAACGCCCAACCACCTGGACCTGGGTTGCCAATGCACGCGCCATCGGTGAACAGCGAGACTTCGGGACGATCCTCTGCGGTCATTTTAAGTTCATGCGTGGCAAATTCGCGCCTGATTATTCGCGAGGCGGGGCCGTCCGCACCCCATGTGGCGCAACCACCATAACCGAGGGCAGGGCGGGTCGTGAATCTCAACGGGCTGATTCGTCCTCTACAGCGATCCGGAATTTCTGACCCGCGTATCCCTTCTGGGTGATGAACTCGTGGGTGCCGATGGACCAGCCCTCCTTGATGATGCCGCGGCCACTGCGTTGGGACTTCGCGTCTTCTGCTCCGGGCGGGTAAGCGGGGTCGGTTTCGGATTGGCGGGCGTTGTAGATGCCTTTGTCGGCGGTGATTTCCCACCAACTGCTGGCCATGTCGTAGAACCCCCAGGCGTTTGGTTTTTTCGATTTCACGGGCAAGGTTGATTTGAAGCCGTCCGGGCCGCTGCTGTTCTGGTCGGCGTATTTTTCCTGGAAGCCGGGGTTCGAGGTGCCAACCCGCGCGGCGTATTCCCATTCGGCGTCGGTGGGCAGGCGGACCTTGCGGCCGGATGTGGCCGAGAGTTTTTCACAGAATTTGTTCACGTCGACGAAGGGTGGGTCCTGCACCGGTAGGTTGGTGCCCCTGGCGGTGCTGGGGTTGGTGCCCATCACCGCTTCGTACATTTCCTGGGTGATGGGAATCTCCGCGAGGTAGAACGGGTGGGTGATCGTGACGACGTGCGGATATTCCTCGACGAAGTATGGCCACATGTAGAACGGCGTGCCCATGAGGAATTTGCCAGGCGGGATGTGAATGCACTTCAATGTGAGCTTGTCGGTGATCTTCAAGACCAGCGGATCTTTCTGTGGCATCGCGAAGGGTTTGTCGGGCTGAAGCATGCGCTCGGGGAACTTCAATTGTGCGGAGGTGATTTTGGTGGCGGTGATCCACCGCTTGCCATCCTTTTCGGAGATGACGCCGGTAACGGCGCTGTCGGCGGCGGGCATGCAGTAATGGTTTGCTCCCTTGTTCTTATTTCCCTTCAGGGCGGGACTGTCGGGGGCGATGTGGAACTTCAGGCGGTCGGTGAATTGATCCATCAGCTTCTGGGCCGATTCGGAGTCGAGGCCTTTTTCGGGATAGAAGTCCTTGAGGATCTTTTCCACTTCGGCGCGGATCTCGGCCGTGCCGTCGATCGCGTAGAGGACGAGGGTGTGGTCGTCGGCGCCGGGCTTGACGACGCATGCGCCGTTGCAGACGAGGCTTCCGCTGAGCGTGACCGCCTCGGTTGGGGCGGCGTGGGTCTGAACTGTGAAAAAGACGAACGCAGCGAAACCTACGAGGATCCTGAAGTTAGCCATGGCGCGGCCTTTCACGTGAACGCCGCGGAATCGGCGGCGCTAATCATTACGCGCGCGGGCTGCGGATGTGACTTGTGCGGCCGCGTAATCAGAACAGTTTGAGGGCAGGCAGATCGCTCTTTCCCATCAGGAAAGTGTCAACGCATCGCGCGGCCTGCCGGCCTTCGCTGATGGCCCAGACGACGAGCGACTGACCACGGCGGATGTCGCCGGCGGCGAAGACTCCGGGCACGCTGCTCATGTAGTCTTCGTTGACCTGGACATTCCCGCGGCCATCGAGCTTCAGACCAAGCTGCTGGATGGGGCCGGGATGCTCGGGATGCACGAAGCCGAGGGCGAGGAGACACAGGTCGCAGTCAAGTTCGAATTCGCTGCCAAGCGTCTCCTTCATCTGCATTTTGCCTTCGGAGGATTTTTCCCATTCGAGGCGAATGCCGTGGAGTTTTTTGACCACACCATTCTCGCCGGTGAAGTGTTTGGTGTTGATGGAGAAATCACGGATTTCACCGCCGGAGATTTCGTTGGCTTCCTCGTGTGCGGACGAGGTGCGGAAGATGAACGGCCAATAGGGCCAAGGCATGGATGCGGTGCGGTTCTCGGGAGGGCGGGGCATGATTTCGAATTGCTTGACGGACTTGGCGCCCTGGCGGGTTGCGGTGCCGAGGCAGTCTGCGCCGGTGTCGCCGCCGCCGAGGATAATCACGTTCTTTCCTTCGGCCGAGATAAATTGTTCGTCGGGGATGTCGTCGCCGAGGTTGCGCTTGTTGGAGAGCGGGAGATAATCCATGGCCATGTGGATGCCGGAAAGCTCGCGGCCTACGACGGCGATGTCGCGCGACTTGGTGGAGCCACCGCAGAGGACGATGGCGTCGAAATCACGACGAAGGTCATCCATCTTGATGTCGATGCCGACATTGGCGTTGACCTTGAACTCGATCCCTTCTTCCTTCATCAGATCGACGCGGCGATCGACGAAGCGTTTTTCGAGCTTGAAGTTGGGGATGCCGTACATGAGCAGGCCGCCGATGCGGTCGGCGCGTTCGAAGACGGTCACGGTGTGGCCGGCCTTGTTCAACTGGGCAGCGGCGGCAAGACCTGCGGGACCGGAACCGACGACGGCGACTTTCTTGCCGGTGCGGGTTTCGGGCGGCTGGGCTTTGATCCAGCCGTTGTCCCAGGCGTGGTCGATGATGTTCTGCTCGATGAGCTTGATGGTGACTGGCTTTTCATTGATGCCCAGCACGCAGGCTTCTTCGCAGGGGGCGGGGCAGACCCGGCCGGTGAACTCCGGGAAGTTGTTGGTCTTGAAGAGCATGTCCAGCGCATCGCGCCAGCGGTTCTTGTAGACCAGGTCATTCCATTCGGGAATGATATTGCCGAGGGGACAGCCGTTGTTGCAGAACGGGATGCCGCAATCCATGCAGCGCGCGCCCTGCTCGGCGAGCTTCTGGTCGGCCATGGGCTCGTAGATCTCGTTCCAGTCCTTGAGGCGCAGGGGGACGGGCTTGCGCTTGGGGGTTTCGCGTGCAATTTCTTTGAATCCAGTGGGTTTGCCCATGTTACTTTGCTTTCGCTAAGGCCTTCTTATTATCGTCCTGCTCGTGTTCGTGCTCCTCGCGCCACAGTTGGTACTCTCGCGGCGTGTAGGGCAGAATGACCGAGAGCCGTTCAAAATCCTTCGAGCTGAGATCCTCTTTCAGAGCATCGAAGACAAGCCGAACGCGCTCGTGTTCGTCCATTCGATCGAAGCCTGTCCACAGAATTCGGCCTCCGATTTTGGTCGGAGGCACGAACGGCTCCAGCATCGGGACGGATTTAGGAAAATGCGCCTTTAGGATTCGATCGAGTCTTTGGATGAATGATTCCATAACGCCACTCCGATCTGTACGAATTCTTCGGCCGCAACTACTGCTATTCTCGCATTCTCCTTGACGAAATCACCTTTAATTCCTCGGTCCAATCTTTGACGTTTCAAATAACGCCTGAAGTCGTTGCTCGATCGAAATCGATGATCGTTTGACCAGCGGAATTCGACAACCGTTAGCGCAGACGAAATTGCATAAAGCTGACCTACCGAAATCCGCGAAGCAATGCCGGATGTCTTGAACAGCAGGCTCAGGTCATGCCGCGCATCAAATTCAGGGTTGATGCGATACCGAAACGCCCGCAGCAGACATTCGACCGCGACGCCCGACAAATATGTCGTAAGCAAGAATTTCTTCGCCCGGTACAACTCTCGTGCGGCGACAATGTGCTCTTCTGCGGCGGCTTTGTAAATCTTATCCGTAAACTTCATTGCGTCTCAACCGAGGCGACACGTGTCGAGTGTCACGCTCCTGATGTCTGCAACTGCGACAACTTCTTGGCCCGTTCCTCCATCTCCGCCTGATGCTCCATCACGCGGCGGTAGTCGTTGGGCATTACCTTGACGAAGTACTTCAGCGACTCTTCCCATTTCTCCAGGATCGCTTTCGCGACCGGCGAATCGGTCAAGGCCGCGTGGTTGGTGAGGAGGCGTTGGATGGTTTCGCGGTCTTCGGGTTTGTCGGGCTTTTCGAGCGAGACCATGTTGTGATTGCAGTGGTCGGGAAGCTGGCCGTTGTCATCGTAGACGTAGGCGATGCCGCCGCTCATGCCGGCGGCGAAGTTTCGGCCGGTCGGGCCGATGACGACGACGCGGCCGCCCGTCATGTATTCGCAGCCGTGATCGCCAACGCCTTCCACCACGGTGCTCGCGCCGGAGTTGCGGACGCAGAAGCGCTCGCCCACCACGCCGCGAATGTAGATTTCGCCAGAAATCGCGCCGTAGCAAATCGTGTTGCCGGCGATGATGTTCTGTTCGGCTTTGAACGTCGCTTCCTTGGGCGGGAAGACCGCGATGCGGCCGCCCGAACAGCCTTTGCCGACGTAGTCGTTGGCATCGCCTTCGAGAAGCAGCGTGATGCCGCGGGCCGCGAAGCAGCCGAAGCTCTGGCCCGCAGAGCCGTTGAACTTGAAGGTGATGGTGTCTTCCGGAAGCCCGGCGGCGCCGTATTTCTTCGCCACCTCGCCCGAAAGCGTTGCGCCGACGGTGCGATTAGTGTTCTTGATCGTCAGCTCGGCGTACACCTTTTCCTTATTCAGAATCGCCGGC
>JBBRHH010000033.1:0-21110 GCA_038222915.1 Tepidisphaerales bacterium | reverse complement strand
TTTCTGGTGGCGCAGCCGATGTTTTTTTTGCAGTCGTTTAGTGAGATGCCGGAGCTGCCGTTTGAGACTCGAATTATTCTGGCTTTCTGGGCTTATCAGACGCGGCATTTTTTGTTGATGGCGCTTTTGATTGGGATTTCGCCGATGGGGCGGCCGGAGGGATTTGCGTTTTTGGGGCTGGCGGCGATTGCGCTGGCGGTGCATCGGCGTTGGTGGTTGTTGCTGGTGCTGCCGATTCCGCTGGTGTTGTGGGATCTGGTGGGATGGATGGTATATAACCCGACGCAGTGGGGGGGTGATCATGGCATGGGCCCACTGTTTCGAGGGGAGTGGATTCCGTGGTTGAAAAGCGCGTGGCCTTATGCGGCGGCGAGCATGTACGGGCATGGGCCGGGGATTACATTTTTTGTGATGCTACCGATCATTGTTGCTCCGATGGTGTTTCCATTTTTGTGGGTGGGATTGTGGAAGAGCAGCCCGCTTTCGACGCCGGGCAGTGGTGGGCAGAGGGCACTGTGGTGGGTCTGCCTGATTGCGTTTTTGGGGTTTTTGTCGTGGAGCTCGTGGGTGGATTATCACCTGCTGGTGGACCATCCGGAATTGAAGACGGCGATGACGCCTGATCCGAGGAGTTTGACGGCCGATCGGCTGTTCAATATGGCGATGGTTCCGGTGCCGGTGCTGATGGGATTGAGTTTGATCTGGCTGGTTGGCAAGGAGCGGAGGCAGCAGGTTCAGCTTTTGATTGCGGCGATTCCGGTGTTGGTGTTGATCGGGCACACGGTGTTGTGGTTCAAGGGATTGCAGGGGAGTTTTGGGATGGCGCGGTATTTGATTGTGGTTGCGCCGTTCTGGGCTCTACTGTCGGCAGCGGGGTTTGAGTGGGTGTTTACGACGGTGCGATGGAATCATCCGCTGCCGTTCGCGGGCTTGCTGGCGCTTGCGCCGCTGGCGAGCAATGCTTATATGCGGATGACGGATGGGAAGGATCAGGTGCCTGTGCTATGCGCTCCTTATCCGATAGCGGGGAAGATTTATTACACGGATATGCAGGCGCCGTTTCCGATTTACGCGAATGATCTGCTGGCGATCAATTTCGCCAAGTGGTACCGGAATGATCCGATGAGCGTGAAGTATCCGCGGATCGCGGCGGTGCCGCCGCAGATTTATTTTTCGCTGAATATCCGGCAGAAGAATGACAAACTGATCAAGGATTTTCTCGCGAAGTCGACGCTGAAGTTGAAGACGCCGGGAACGCTGGTGGCTTGGGACAGCAGTGGGACTTCCAACTCGGATGCGAATATGTGCGTGAGTGATGTGGAGCTACGCGAGGCCGGTTGGGTGTATTGGAAGTATCTGGATGAGAGTGGGTATGTGGTGGAGCTGTTTTTGAGTCCGAAGGATGTGAATGGGAACGATACGCCTTGCCGGAAAGAGGCGTTTGGGTTGGTTTATGATCCTCGGTAGCTGGTCAGCCGCCCGTTTGCCGCAAGTCTTCACGGACCCATTTGACGAACATTTTTAAGAGGGTCGATTCACCGATTGTCCCCCGCATTCGTACGAACCGCTCCAACTGGGCCGGTAGAATCATTGGTAGTACTTTGCTCGTCGAGCTGAGAACGTAACGTCCCTTGTCGAGGATGCGAACGACTAACGCATCGTTGGACCAGCACCACAATTCAATTACGCCCAAAGCAGCGTATATCTCTTCACGATTCATGGAACGATGCGTAATGTCGACCTCGATCGCGAGGTCTGGTGGAGGATCCACGGAAAGGTCAATGTCGTCGTGGGCCCGGACCGCAGCCTCGTTCTGGATATAAAAGCAGCGATCTGGTTCCAAGCCCTTCGCAAGGTCTTCCCGGCGGAAGGTCGTTGATCCTGCGCTCGATATCTCGATATCCAATTCCATCGCCAGTGTACGGACGAGAACCCCGAGGATCTCAGCCACATGTTCGTGCTTTCTGGAGGGAGACATGAGTTCCAATGTTCCATTGTTGTATGTAATGAACACGTGACGGTCGCCGACGCCACGCAACAAGGATTCATAATCTTCCCAGGACACATTGCGAAGCATGAAACGCTGTTCGAAGGGCAGGGTTTCCGTCGTCATATTCGTGCCTCCGATATTATTTCACCACGGGCAGCGAATGACTCTTTTCGCTTTGGATTTTTTCCCAGCCGCTGCCAAGTTCGCCGATGGGGTCGGGGGGGAGGATGTCTACCTTTTTTTCGCCTAGCCTTGCTTCGCCGCGTTCTACCATGCCCTGAAATTTTCTACATTCCTCGAGCAGGCTATCGAGGATGTTTTCTTCGGGGACGTTGGCCACTTTTTCGCCCTGGACGTAGATGATGCCGCGGCGGTCGCCGGCGAAGATGGCTATGTCTGCGCCTTCGCATTCGCCTGGGCCATTTACGATGCAGCCCATGACGGCGACTTTGATGGGGAGGCGGATTTCCTTGGCGAGTTGCTTGCGGACGTCCTGGACTAGTTTGAAGAGATCGACTTGGATTCGGCCGCAACTTGGACAGGCGATAAGTTCTGCGCCGATGCGGTCGCGGAGGCCGAGGATGTACATGAGCTCGAGGCCATCCTGGACTTCGTAGACGGGGTCGTTGGCGTAGCTGATGCGGACGGTGTCGCCGACGCCGCTTGCGAGGAGGTGGCCGAGCGGGACTACGGAGCGGATGGTGCCGGTTTCCTTGGGGCCGGCGTGGGTGACGCCGAGGTGCAGCGGATAGTCGAATCGCTTGCTGATTTCGGCGTAGGCGTCGATGACGAGGAGGGGGTCGATGCTCTTGGCGCTGATGACGATGTCGTGGAAGTCTTCTTCCTCGAAGATTTCGACGTACTCTTCGAGCTTGGCGATCATGATGGCGAGGAGGTGGCCGTTCTTGTTGTCGGAGAAGACGCCGCCGAGCTCTTTCATGCGTTTTTGTTTGTCTTTGCGCTCAACGATGGAGCCTTCGTTGACGCCGATGCGGATGGGGATTTTCTTCGCTTTGCAGGCCTGGATGACTTCCTTGACCTGAGAGCGATCGCTGATGTTGCCGGGGTTGAGGCGGATTTTGTGGATGCCGGCGTCGATGGCTTCGAGGGCGCGCTTGAAGTGAAAATGGACGTCTGCCACGATGGGGACGGTGACTTGCGGGAGGATTTCCTTGAGCGCTTCGGTGTCTTTACGTTCAGGGACGGCTACGCGGACGATGTCACAGCCGGCGGCGGCGAGCTTGTGGATCTCGGCTACGCACTTGTCGATTTCCCATGTGTAGCCGGCGGTCATGGACTGAACGGAGACGGGCGCGTCGCCGCCGATGCCGACGAAGCCGTGCTGGGCATCGCCCACGATGACTTTGCGGGTCTTTCGGCGTTGGATCATGTAGTCACGCTCCGCTAAATACTGCTGCAATAGCCCATTGACGGCAGCCAATCAGGGCTTTTGGATGGTAAGACCTGGGGAGGGGTAAATCAATTTAACGCGGGGTGGCGGGGCGGAGGCCTTTTTCGATGAGGAGGGCGGCAGCCCATTCGGCGTCGGCGGGTTCGAGGGGTGGCTCTGGGTCGCGCGTGTAGTCGAGGTCGTCGTAGCCGCCATTTTTGTAAGCGGTGTCAACAAGCGCCTGAATATCGAGACGAGCGTCGGCATCTGTGGGCCGGAGCGGAACGTTTATGACTGGAAGCCTCATGCGTAACGGCGCGCCGTACAACTCCGCGTCATCGGTTGAGGATCGATATACGCATAGGTTGTAGGTGGTGCGGTAGGAATCCGGGATATTACCCGGGAACGCGAGAATGCGTTTGCCAGCGCGAAGTAAATCAATTTCGACAAGATTGACGTCTCCCTGGATCAGTTCCCGCTGTTTTTCAAGATAGGCGTCCTGGCCTTTGCCCGGGAGCTTGTTTGTGAAACTAAGCATTTCAATCACGGTGACTACCTCGCCACCGGAGCCGATATCGATGATCTCGATGAAGTTTTCGGTGGCCGGCTCGCTTTTCATCTTCATGATGAACGGTATGGCCACGTCGGCCAGTGCGACGCTGCCCGCTTCACGTCCAATGTTTTGGCCACGGCCGTGCTCGATGACGCGAACGTCGGGGTAGACACCTCGGGGCTGTCCCAAGGTGGGCTCGACCACGATTCGCTCTTCCATGCGCGCTCGAAGGCCGGTCGGTAATTGGGATTGGAGTGCGTCGGCCGTGTAGGTAATCAATCGGGCATGCACATCGCGCCAGTGCTGCTCCAGATAGGGGTCCATGCCGGGAAACGGGCTTTTGATCGCCATTATATTCCTCTTAATCGGCTCAATTGTATCCGATTTACGTCCTAGAAATCTAAACCACCTCCCCATGGTGGGCCGATAGTGAATCGGATACTTCCATGGCTTCAGCGTTTCTCGAGGCCTGTCGGTCGCGGTTTGGACGGGCGTCGGGCGTTGCGCCTGTGTCAACGCCCATTGATATTATGGATCTTCTGGGGCGGTCGCCGGTGAATCTGGATACGCCTGAATTGCAACGTTTTCTGGCGGGAAAGGTTGTGCTGGTGAGTGGGGCGGGGGGGAGCATTGGGTCGGAGATTT
Source organism: Tepidisphaerales bacterium (assembly GCA_038222915.1). Taxonomy (GTDB): domain Bacteria; phylum Planctomycetota; class Phycisphaerae; order Tepidisphaerales; family Tepidisphaeraceae; genus JBBRHH01. The sequence continues at coordinate 16,532 of JBBRHH010000033.1, read as the reverse complement.
GCCGGCAGGCGATGAAATTTTGCCCGCGGCGGTTGCTGGTGCTGGATCGGGCGGAGAACAGTCTTTTTGAAATTGATCGAGAATTGAAAGAGCGATGGCTTGGGGCGGATATCGTGCCAGTGGTGGCGGATATCTGTGACGGGCGGCGGATTGAGCAGGTCTTTCATGACCAGCGGCCGGACGTGGTGTTTCATTGCGCGGCGCACAAGCATGTGCCGATGATGGAGGCCAATCCTGGGGAGGCCGTGAAGAACAATGTATTTGGGACGCGCGTGATTGCGGACGCAGCGCTTGCAAATGGGGTTGGGGCGTTTGTGATGGTGAGCACGGACAAAGCCGTGAATCCGACGAGTGTGATGGGGGCGACCAAACGGTGTGCAGAGCTGTACATTCAGTCATTGAATCAGGGATCAAGCTTACGGGTGCGCGGTGGGAATTCGAATCATAAGACGCGGTTCGTGGCGGTGCGATTTGGAAATGTGCTGGGGTCGAGCGGTAGCGTGGTGCCGATTTTCAAGAAACAGATTGAGGCGGGGGGGCCGGTGACGGTGACGCATCCGGATATGCGGCGATATTTCATGACGATTCCGGAGGCGAGTCAACTGGTGATGCAGGCGGGGGCGCTTGGGCAAGGCGGTGAGATTTTCGTGCTGGATATGGGGGAGCCGATGAAGATTCTCGATCTGGCGCGGGAGATGATCCGGCGGAGCGGGCTGCGGCCTGACGAAGATATTGCAATCGAGTTCAGCGGGATCCGCCCTGGCGAAAAGCTGTATGAAGAGCTGTCGCTGGAGAATGAAGAGACGCTGGCGACGTCGCATGAAAAGATCCGGGTGTGGCAGCTTCCGCCGGCGAAACAGCAACAGGTGGAGCGGATGCTGCAGACGCTGGAAGCGATTGTGGATGGCCGGCGGGATGAAGTCGTCGAGGCGCTGCGGCGGTGTGTTGGGGAATATCAGCCTTCGGGTGCGCCGGCGATGCGGCTGGTGGGCGATGAGACGATTCCTGCACATGTGGCCGCCTAAAACCGTTTCCTGCACAAACATTTCTGTCCTTAACTGCTTGCTGTCCCATAAACCTAAAGATTTTGGCTGGGCATTCCCGATGACATGCACAGGCACATAACAAGGCTTCCGCGTTCGGGCATCTAACGCGGTTGCTTCAAAGGATTGAGCCTGAATTGACCATGGAAGGTGATCGAATGCGTACCATCGCAATCATGAATCAGAAGGGCGGCTGTGGGAAAACCACCACGAGCATTAACCTTGCCGCCTGTCTGGCACGTCTGGGACACAAGACGATCCTCGTCGATTTTGACCCCCAGGGTCACTGCGGCGTTGGATTGGCGGTGCCCGAGGAGCAGATCGAACGGACGGTGTATGACACGCTGATAGAACCCACGGATGGCAAAGTTGCCAAGCTGGGTGAGATCGTGTGGCAGATCGCCAGCGAGTTCGATCTTGCGCCGTCCAATTTGAAGCTGGCGGCGTTCGAGCAGATATTTGCCGGACGGCCGGGGCGCGACAATCGGTTGAAATTGGCATTGGACAGCATTCGCACCACGTACCAGTGGTGCGTGGTGGACTGCCCGCCGAGCGTCGGCCTGCTGACGTTCAACGCTTTGCGCGCCGCGGACGAAGTGATCGTCCCCGTCGAGACCGGATTCTTCAGCCTGCATGGGCTGGCGCGGATGATGGAGACCCTCGAACTGCTGAAAGAGCAGTGTGGGAGCGACGTACGTGTGCGCGTCCTGCCAACGCTCTACGACACGCGGACCAAGCTGGCGCGCGAGGTTTTGCAGGAATTGCGGGCCAAGTTCCGTGATTCGCTGATGGTCAGCACCATCAACTTCAATACGAAATTGAAAGAGGCGGCGAGCTTCGGGCAGCCGATCACGGAATACGATCCGGGCAGCAGGGGGTACAAAGACTTTGTGAACCTGGCCCGTGAGTTAATGGGGCATCGGCCGCTGGATACCGAGCCGCAGCGCGGTGGCGACAAGCTGCTTTCACGGCCTGCGGAACTGGTGCAACGGGCCAAGCAGTTGACGCAGCTCAATAACAACTATCAGTTTGGACGGAACAGTGGAACGACGGCCACGCCGTTCAGTTCCTCGGCCGCACCGGCCGTCGCCGTTGCCGGCAATGGCAATGGGGAGTATGGCAGTGTTGCCCTGGCCGATGCGCTTGAGAACCTGGTGGATGAGGAAGATGTGGCCGAGGAGATGGAAGCGCCAGCGCCGATGAAGATCGCGGCGCCCGCGCCACAACCGCCGCAGGCAAAGACTACCGAGCAGAAGATCGATGAATTTTACGGGGTGAAGCAGATCGGTCCGAATGTCATATTCGCGACGCGCTTCGAAAAGGCCGTGCAGGTGATGATTGCGGGTGATTTTAACAATTGGTCGTCGGTATCGACGCCGATGCAGGCCGGCCGACGTCCGGGGGAATGGCAAATGCGTCTTCCACTTGGGCCGGGACGCTATCGCTACCGGTTCATCGTCGATGGGGAATGGATGACCGATCCGAACAACGAGTATGTGGAGCGCAACCAGTTTGGCGAGCTGAACAATGTCGTCGAGGTGGCATGATTTTGCCGGGATTCGTTGACGGATCGACGAATCGAAGGGAACGACAGGATTCTGTGGCGAGTGTGATATGTCTGATCAGCCGAAACCCAACCGTAGCCTCAGCGAGATCAGTCACTTGTTCCTGAGCAGCGTGCGTGATCGGCATACGGCCGGGATGAAACGGCCGGAGCGCAGGCCGCCGGGGGCAGCACGGATGCAGGCGAGCCATGAGAATGAGCTGAGCCCGCAGGAATTGGCGGCTGTTAACGAGAATTCACCGATGAGCGCCGATGTGTCAGCGCCGCCGATCCGGGCGGTGATTGCGCCACATCTCAACGGTAAACAGCTTGATTATGTAAAGCGGTATGCCCGATTCCTGGCTGCAGCCGATCAGCGCATCGGGCTCATCGAGATTGACGTCTCGGAATTTCGCCTGATGACGTTCGAGCGCGGCTCGGGGGAGCCGATGTCGGCGGAGACGGCGGAATTTGCCTCGATGGATTCGCGTGCGATGAGCGAAGCGATCGCCGAGTTGAACACCGATGTCGACATGTGGCTGCTGCTTGTTTGCAATCCGCGGCTGGCCGAAGGGCGCGAGCTTCTGCGCTTAACGGAGGCCTGGACGCTGCTCACCACCTGCGATCACGACGGCGTGGTTGGAGCGTATCGTACGTTGAAAAGCCTTGCCGACGTGCACAGGCCGCCGCTGACGGTGGCGATGCTGGATTCGAAGAGCGTTGTTGAAGCGGATCAGGTTTATCGAAAACTGAATGGGGTTTGCGAGCAGTTTCTGCATTGGCCGCTGGAATCGGGGGAGTCGGTGACGGATTCGCCGGATGTGGTTGAGCACCTGGTGATGTGTTGCCACCCGATGACGGACAAAGCGCAAGTCGCGGCGGCGACGAACTGGCAGGTTGTGGCGGAAATGCTCAACGGCTCGCAGCAATCTGTTGTCGAGGACTTTGATTCAGACGTTTTTCAGCAGGACGCGGAGATCAATCGGCGGCTTGTTGGGGATGTGATTATGCCGTTCACCGAAAAGCCTTCAGTTGTCGCGCCGCTTGAAACCGGTCCATCCGGTGGGGTGCAGATGACATTCAATTCGCGGCCGGACAATGTCGACGAAGTGGTCGATCTTCCGGATGGTGTGTCGGAGACGGCGGTTCTTTCGGCGGTTTTCGAGCGGCTGAAGAACGATCTGGCGGAGTGTCCGATTCGGCCGCCGATGTGCGAAGGCGCACGTCTGGCGATTGGACGGGACCGGCGGCTGGTGCTGCTGGCGGTCGATCGGCAGGGGCTGGGCGAGCTTCGCGCGATTGCGAGCGCGTTTCGATGGTTGAATGAGAATCGGCGGCTGGTGGCGATGGCGCTGCCGCAGTTTGCAATTGATGTCGATCGCGTGCCGCAACTGCGCCTGCTGATCGATCAGTCGGATGCGAGCGCGGAATCGTTGCAGCCGATGCTTCAGGCGGAGACGGTTCAGGTGCAGACGTATCGGCGGGTTCGGTGGGGAGGGAAGAACGGTTTGCTGCTCCAGGCGGCGTAAAGGCAGCTCCGGTTAGAAGATTGCCGGAAATGTGAATCGCATGCCGCACGGTGAGGTATACTGTGCGATAGTCATGCGGCGAATTCTTCATCCAAAAGGCTTCACGCTCGTCGAACTGCTGGTGGTGATTGGCATCATTGCGGTGTTGATCAGCCTGCTGCTTCCGGCGCTGTCGATCGCGAAGGAACAGGCGAACCGGGTCAAATGCGCTGCCAACCTGCGGGGGATTCTTCAGGCCAACACGACGTATATCGGCGATCGGCAACACCTGCTGACGTGTTATGTGCCGTCGTCGTTGACGATCTGGGAGCCAGCGGGCTATCACGAATATGGGCAGTTGATCGAACAGGGACTTTGCGCGAAGGAGCAGTTCAGATGTCCTTCGTCGGAAGCGCCTACGCTTCCGGAAAGCACTTACGGCGTGGAGTTTGTTGGTGTGGCGGGGCGGACGGCGATTACCCTGTATGCGCAGCGCGGTCAGCAGGAACTGACGCCCAAGAATCCGGGAGAGATGCGGACGATGAAGGCGCTGCTCTATGACATGCAATCGGACGCGGTGGTGTACGACGCGGCCACGCACCTTCCGATCGGCGTGACACCGTTCGTTACACACCGGGGCGGGGTGAACGTTGCGTATACCGACGGCCACGTGTCATTCGTCAATGGCAACTTCAGCTATACCGGAGACATGCTTCCAGTATGGCAGAGGTTTGACAACTCGGCACAATAGTTGCGTCGCTAGGTGGGCTTCATGTGGCCTTCGGGCTGGGCCGACTGCGGCGTGTCAGGGGATTTCGTTCGGCTTGCCCATGGGACGATCGATACCGTCGGGTTGACGGGTTGCCCTGCGAGCCGGCCGGCGCTGACCTGACAGGCAAAGACTTTCGCTTCGTGCATGCTGACGTTGGGATCGGCGACCAGGCTGGTGAGATCGTTGGCGATGCTGCCGACGGATTCGCCGGTGAAGCCCCAGTGGAACGGGACGCCGATCTGGTGGATTGTGCGGCCGTCGATTTGCAGCGGTTTGAGGCGGCGCGTGACCAGGGCGCGGGCTTCAATTCCTCCGCGAGCTGATCGCACGGTCATCCAGCCGCCGTTGACGATTCCATTTTCTTCGGCCAATTCCGGGCTTATTTCGACGAACATGGCAGGCTGGAGCTCGTTGAGCCAGCTGTTGAACCGGCTCATCGGGCCGCTGAGGTAGTGCTCGGTCAGACGGAAGGTTGTGCCAACGATTGAGTATTCTTTTTCGGGCGTGTGCGCGATCACGTTGAGCGGCCCGGCGAAGTAGCGGGTGGTCGGGTTCACGTCCTGCATCGGGTAGAGCATGTTGGAGACGGGCGACTCGGCCGGTTCGTAGTGGGTTGGGAACGGGCCGTCCTTAGTCGTGCCTGGAGAAAAGAGCCATGCCACGGCATCGGGGTGCATGATGAATGGCTGATCGCCGGCGACAGCTTCCATCCCTTTAGCGTCTGGCTCGGGGCGGTAGGACGGCGCTTTGTCGGTCTCAAAATCCGGCTCATCCGGGCCGGTCCATTTCTTCGTCTCTTCGTCCCACCAGATGTATTTCTTGCGCTCTGACCATGGCCGGCCTTGCGGGTCTGCGCTGGCGCGGTTGTACATGAGCCGGCGATTCTTTGGCCAGGCGAAACCCCAGTTGGGCTCGACGGGATTGCCGGGCGTTCGCATGCGCTCGCGGGCGCGATTGCGATCGTAGGAGGGGTAGACGCCGGAATAGATCCAGCCGCCGCATGCTGTAGAGCCGTCGTCCTTCAATTCAGCGAAGCCAGTGAGGAGTTTGGGTTTGCCGTTTGCGTCGGATTCGTTGACCTTGTGGCCATTGATCTCCTGCATCACCTTGTGGGCGTCGGGCTCGTTTTCGATTGTGCTGAGAGAACCATCGGGAAGGCGCGGGTGCTCGTCGAATTCATAGTCCCAGGTGAGATGCTGGATTGCCTGATCTTCGGGTCGCGCGGAGCCTGCGTAGAGCTGTTTGAGCCGTTTGCCGAGGTTGTAAACGAACCAGAGATCGGAGCGTGAATCGCCGTCGGGATCGACGGCTTTGTCGTGCCATTGGATCAGGCGCTGGGTGTTGGTGAAGCTGCCCTCCTTGGCGGCTATGGAGGCGACTGGGAACATAAAGACTTCGGTTTTGATTTCGCCTGCGGGAGGGCCGGTTGGGTCGTCTTTCCAGAAGGTGGCGCTTTCGGTGGCGAACCAATCCAGGCATACCAGCCAGTCGAGTTCGCGCAGGCCTTTGCGGTGGAGGCGCGCGTTGGGACCGCCGGCGGCGGGATTTTGGCCGAAGAGGAAATAGCCGCGAACGTTTCCCTCGGCCATTCGCTTGAAGAAGGGCAATTGACTTTGATCGCCGTCGATGCGCGGGAGCCAGTCGAAATGGAAATCGTTGGCCGGGTTCGCGGCGTTGCCGTAATAGGCTTTGAGCAGGCTGACGATGAACTTTTTCGTGTTGACCCAATAGCCGGTCGGCAGGCCTTCGTACTTCACGTAGTCGGCAACGGTTTGGTGGTGCTTGTCGCATGCGGGCTGGGGAAGGTAGCCGGGGAGCAGGTCGTAGAGTGTGGGAATGTCGGTTGAGCCCTGGATGGTGCAATGGCCGCGCATTGCCATGATGCCGCCGCCGGGGCGGCCCATGTTGCCGAGGAGGAGTTGAATGATGCCGGCTGCGCGGATGATCTGGACGCCGACGGTGTGCTGTGTCCAACCTACCGCGTAGACGATCGCGGAGGTGCGGTCGCGGCCGGAATTGGCGCATAACAGTTCGGCTACTTTTACGATTTCTTCCGGCTTGCAGCCGCAGATTTGAGAGGCCATTTCGGGCGTATAGCGCGCGAAATGTCTTCTCAGCAGTTGCATGACGCAGCGTGGATGTTGAAGCGTCGGATCGCGCGGCGGCTTGCTGTCGGTTGCGCTGGCGCGGGGTTTGGCGTGGCTGGTTGAACCGCCTTCGAGTCCGTGGCCGTGCTCGCCTTTGTCGCCGCCGGAATCGTTTCCATTGTCAAACGTGTTTTCATTTGATGCGCCCTGGTACGACCAGTGGCCCTTGGCGGCATCGTAGCGACTTTCCTCCTGGACGAATCCACTGAAGATGCCGTCCAGTTCTTCGGGGCCGGCGAAGCGTTCGTCGATGAGCGTGGCCGCGTTGGTGTAGGCGACGACGTATTCCATGAACCATTTTTCGTGGGTGAGGATGTGGTTGATAATCGCGCCGAGGAAGGCGATGTCGCTGCCGGCGCGAATTCCGACGAAGTGATCTGCGAGGGCACTGGTGCGGGTGAAGCGGGGATCTACGTGGATGATCGGAGCGCCGCGTTCCTTGGCTTTCATCGGCCAACGGAAGCCGACAGGATGGGCTTCGGCCATGTTGGAGCCCATGATCAGGATGCAGTCGCTGTTGGCGAGATCCTGTTGAAAGTTGGTGGCCGCACCGCGGCCGAAGGAGGCACCCAGACCGGGCACCGAGGCGCTATGTCATATCCTCGCCTGGTTTTCGATGGAGACGATCTGGAGGCCTGCGCCGAAGAGTTTTTTGATGAGGTAGTTTTCTTCGTTGTCGATGGTTGCACCGCCGAGGCAACCCATGTTGCTCACGGCGTTGACGCGCTCGCCTTTGGCGTTGGATTCTTCGTAGCCTTCGTCCCGGGTCTTTTTTACGAGTTGGGCGATGCGTTCCATGGCCCATGCGAGCGGCTTGGTGACCCAATCGGTCGAGTAGGGGCCGCGGTAGAGGACTTCGCGGAGGCGATGTTCGTTGTGGTGGAGTTGGAAGGTGTTGGCGCCTTTGGGGCAGAGGGTGCCTTCGTTGATAGGGCTTTCTGGATTGCCTTCGATGTTGATGACTTCGCCACCCTTGGTGAAGATTCGGGTGGAGCAGCCGACGGCGCAATAGGGGCAGATGCTGTCGGTGATGGTTGCGCCGCGGAGGCGCGAGTGCTTGTCGAGCGTTTGGCCGCTGAAGGGTTGCGGGGTTCGGATGGGTCGGGAATCGCCGCCGAAGAATGGAAGTTTGAACATGGGCACTCCTGCTGCGTTTGTAACGCTTATCTTATGGCGGGGGAGCGCACAATTGGGATCAGGTGGGGAGGACTTGCAGAATTAATTTTCCGGTGACCCGGCCGGTCTCCTGCAGGCGATGACCTATGGCCGCCTCTTCCAACTGGAGGACGCGGTTGATGTGGGGGCGAAGTTTGCCTGCGTCGGCGAGGGCGGCGATTTGTGCGAGGGTCTGTCCCTGGCGCGCGGGATGAATGTTATGGATGGATGGGACGCCTACGAAGATGAAATGGGCGGCGGCGCCTTTGGGGACTAGTTTCTGGTGAACGAGGGCGGATTTTCCTTCGACGATGGTGGCGATCTGGCCGCCTGGGGCTACGGCGTCGAGGGATTGGTCGAAGATTACGCCTCCGACGCAGTCGAGGACGAGATCGCACCCTTTGCCGTCGGTTTCTTCGAGGGCACGGGCGATGACGTCTTGTTCGCGGTGGTTGATGATGATGTCTGCGCCGAGCTGGCGGCAGAGATCGATGGATTCGGATGAGCTTGCGGTGGCGAGGACGCGGAGGTTGCGGAGTTTGGCGAGTTGGAGGGCGATGTGGCCTACGCCGCCGGCGGCGGCCTGGAGCAGGAGGGTTTCACCTGCTGCGGCGTTCATGCGAGTGTAGAGGGCCTGCCAGGCGGTGAGGGATGCGCACGGGAGGGCGGCGGATTCGACGTGGGAGAGTGATTTGGGTTTGTGGGCGAGCATGCGCCAGTCGGCGGCGACGTACTGGGCGTAGGAGCCGTTGCGCATCAGTGAGAGGAATCCGAAGACTTCGTCGCCGACTTTGAAGTTCTGGGATTCGGGGCCGAGTTCGCGAATGACGCCGCTGACGTCGATGCCGACGATGAACGGGGGTTGGCGCTTGCCGCCTCGGCCATGCTTGCGGGTTTTGTAGTCGGCGGGGTTGATGGAGGCGGCGTGGACTTCGATCAGGACGTCGTTGGGGAGGAGGGTGGGTGTGGGCATGTCCTGAGGTTGGAGGGCCTCGGGACCGGCGTTGAGTTGGGTGACTACGATGGCACGCATGTGGAATCTGTTCCTTAGTTGGAACTGCTAGTCTAATCGGTTGCGAAGCCGTCGGTTCGAATCATGGAGGCGGCTCTTCTGGCTCGCTCAACAGAGCAACGAGCTCGCTTCGGAGCGTGGGCAGCTTGAGATCGATAATCTCCCAGACAGTTCTGTCTGTGATCGCATCGTACCCATGAATGAGAACGTTTCGAAAGGAGATAATGCGCCGGGCTTCGGTGATCCGACCGGCAGTGGACGGATCAATTTTCATCAGCTTCGTGAGCGCTTCGCCGATAATCTCGTACTGGCGTTCGACCCCGGATCGCAGAAGATCGTCCGTGCAATAGTCGTTAAAAGTTTTTCCCGATGTGAATCGAACAACGCGGTCAGCCGCCTGTTGCATGTCGAGGAGAAACTTTTTGGAGTCACGCCGCATAAACTAGAGTCCGAGATTCCGCGATGCTTCGGATGAGATATGGGTTGCGCAGAGCGGCTGACTCCAGCAAATCGATTGGACGCGCAAACAAGTCTTCAAGGGCGGCGAGAAGTTCAAAGTATTGATCGACGCGTTTCAGCGTCGGTGATTCTTCGAACTCGACCAGAAAGTCGAAGTCGCTCTGCTCCGGCTTGAATCGATCGGTTGCAGCCGAACCGAACAGCTCGAGTCGGCGAACACCGAGACGATCACAGAGTTCTTTCAACTCCGATGTCTTCGCTCTTAGAATACCGTGCAACAACGACACCTCTCGGTTAATGGCGTCGGTTAACGATATCCTGCCAGCCGCGCTATCTCAAATCCATCACCACTTTCGGGCCTGGCTTGCGACTTTCATGGGCAGCCCGAAGAGGTCGATGAAGCCGCGGGCGGCGGTTACGTCGTAGCCTTCCATGCTGAAGCTCGCCAGTTGGGGGTCGTAGAGGGTGTGGGGGCTTTTGGCACCGACTTGCATTGCACGGCCTTTGAATAGGCGGACGCGGGCGGCGCCGGTGACGGTGGCGTTGGTGTTGTCGATGAAGGCCTGCATGGCTTCGCGGAGGGGGTGGAACCATTGGCCGTTGTAGACGAGTTCGGCGTAACGGAGGGCGAGATGTTGTTTGTAGTGGAGGGTGTCGCGCTCGATGCAGATTTGTTCGAGGGCTTTGTGGGCTTCGTAGAGGATGGTGCCGCCGGGGGTCTCGTAGACGCCTCGGGATTTCATGCCGACCAGGCGGTTCTCGGCAAGGACGGTTATACCTACGCCGTGCCGACCACCGATTTCATTTAGCTTCGCGATTAACTCGTGGCCAGGGAGTTTTTCGCCGTTTACAGAAATGGGGTTGCCGGCCTCGAAGCCGACCTCGACGTGCTCGGCTTGATCGGGTGCTTTTTCAGGGGCGACTACCGTCGTTAAACAGGCCTCCCAGTTCGGCTCGGTGAAGGGCTCTTCGATCTCCGCGCCCTCGTGGGAGATGTGCCAGAGGTTGCGGTCCTGGGAGTAGATTTTCTTTTTGCTGACGGGAATCGGGATACCCTTCTTCTGGGCATAGTCGACGGCGCTTTCGCGGTCGCGCAGCTCGAAGCTGGGATCTTTCCATGGCGCGATGATTTTCAAGTCGGGGGCGAGGGACATGAAGGTGAGCTCGAAGCGCACCTGGTCGTTGCCTTTACCGGTTGCGCCATGGCCGACGGCGTCGGCGTTGGTTTGACGGGCGATCTCGACCTGTTTGGCGGCGATCAGGGGGCGAGCGATTGATGTGCCCAGGAGATAGTCCTGCTCGTAAATGGCGTGGGCCCGGAGCATGGGGAAGCAATATTTTTCAGCGAATTCCTGACGGAGGTCCATGACGATGACTTCGTCCGCGCCGCTCTTGTAGGCCTTTTCTTCGATACCTTGGAGTTCGGTTCCCTGGCCGAGCTCCGCGGCGAATGCGACGAGTTTTACGCCTGGATAGCGGTCCTTGAGCCAGGGAAGAATGACGCTGGTGTCGAGGCCGCCCGAATAGGCGAGAACGATCTTTTTCGGATTAATGGGTGTCATGACGCTCCTGTAATCTTTCATTCATGCCGTGGTCGGAAACGGGAGCGACAGTATAGGAAAAGCGACGGAGTTGGCGAGACGCGAAATAGTAGTGGTAGGAAACCCGTTCAATCCGGACAAGAGCTGGTCTGAGGTTACGGATTGATTACGAATGGGGGATATTTGCAATATGTGTAGTTGTTGGGCGTATGATGAGTGGCTTGTGCGTGATGTCGCGCAGCGGCCCAAGAGTTGCGTATTGCAGGTTTTTTTCTCGCCATAGGAGTTTGATTATGAAGACGTGGATGAAGGCAACGGCCGTCGTGGCATTGATGGGGATTGCAGGGTTTGCACAGGGTAAGGACAAGACTGCGGCGGCGGATAAGCCGTTGACCGGAAAAATCACCAGCATCACGCCGGAAAAAGATAAGCCGGAGACACTTGATATCGTGGTGACCAGCGGCGGCAAGAAAAATCCGCACGATGTGACGGTCACCGCCGACGCATCGATGAAAGTCACGATCAATGGCGAGGACAAGAAGGCCAGTGATCTGGTTGTTGGTGAAGTGGTCATCGTCAAGCCCGCCACCGGCGCGCCGACGTCGATCGAAGCCAAGACCGGCCATAAGAAAAAAGCGGATCCAGCGGCGGCTCCAGCAGCGGCTCCCGCTGCCAAGTGATCTTCGACTTGCACAATATTGCAAATGAAGCAGACGCCCGCGAAAGCGGGCGTCTGTGTTGAACGACTGGTTGCGGATGCTGTGCCGGTTTAGTCGCGCGGCGCAGGTGTCGGATTGGCCGGGGGCGTGACGACGTTCGTATTCGTATTGGTGGGGGTGCTGCTGTTTCCATTGAACAGCTTTTTCAGATCCACTTCCGGAATTGGCCCGCGGGGAATCAGCGGTGTTGCGAGCTGGTTTTGGTCCTTAAGGCCTGGGCCGGGGACGATGCCGATGCGGCGGAGGGCGGCGTTGACCTGTTCGTCGTTGGCATTCAGCGTGTAAGCACGGCGAAGCGGCACTTCGGCGTCTTTTTCCTGCTGAAGGTTGTCTAGCAGATAGATGCCGTATTCCTTGTAGACGCTGAAGTCGTGGGGGCCGTAGACGAGGGCCTGTTTGTAGGCGTGGATGGCCGAGTCGGGATCGTGACGGTAGCGATAGATGCGGGCGATGACCATGTAGTTTTCGGTCTTGCCCTCTGTCTTGGCGCGGGCTTCGAGCAGATTCAGCTCGGCATCGCGCGAGTCGTGAGCCGCGATCGCTTTCGCATAGGCATCGAGCATTTGCGGACGGAAGTCGGCGGGCGTGCCGTCTTCGTCGGGGCCTTGCGGGACGGTCAGGGCGGTACGGTAGGACTGCATGGCCTGCTGATATTGGCCGAGCTCTTCGTAGCAGACGCCGAGGTAGTAGTGGGAGCGGTAGTCGCGCGGTTCCTGTTTGACGGCGTTGCGGAATGCGCCGACTGCATGGCTGTAGTCCTTGTCGGCGAGAAGGCGGGTTCCTTCGATGCGCGCGCCGCGGGAATCGGTCAGTTGGTCGGCACAGCCTGCGAGGCCGAGCAGAAGGGACGATGCGATCAGAGCAGAATAAAGAGAAGTGTTCATGGCTACCTCCATGTAGCTAGCCCCAAATACGCCCGAGCCCGTACGCATCCACGTGCGGGTGGAGGGCGCGAATCCATTCTTGACGGAAAGCCTAGCGAGCGGCGGGTGAAAAGCAAGCAATTTTTGCGCGTTCGTGGAAAATGACGGACGGCGGTTGGACGCCTGACAGGATTTGGATGCCTCCTTTTTCTCAAGCGCGATGGACGAACGGCGACGCCGAAAGCAGATTGAGGGGTTCAGGAATGGCATTTTTCGAGTCTGTGGTTACGACCTGTGAACCAACCGGCTTCGCTGTTAGGAATGCGGTATGCGGGTGCCGACGGATGCATGTTGATGCCGCGTGTGTACTTCGTGCGGACTCTCAATTGGTTGTCTCTGGCATTTGGTCCCTATTCCAGATGCGGTAGAGGGCGGGGAGGACGATCAATGTTAGTAGCGTTGAGGAGACTATCCCGCCGATCACCACTGTGGCCAGCGGCTTTTGTACTTCGGCGCCGGTGCCGGTGGCGAAGGCCATGGGTACGAAACCCAGTGAGGCGACCAGTGCCGTCATCAGGACGGGGCGCAGTCGGGTGAGGGAGCCGCGCACGACCGCTTCCTCTATTGCGATTCCTTCACGCCGAAGCTGGTTGATGAATGTGACCATCACCAGGCCGTTGAGGACGGCTACGCCGGATAGGGCGATGAATCCGACGGCCGCGGAGATAGAGAAGGGCATGCTTCGCAGCCACAGGGCGACTATACCGCCGCTTAGAGCGAGCGGAACGCCCGTGAACACCAGCATGGCGTATTTCACTGAATCGAAAGTAGTGAAGAGCAGGACGAAAATGAGGAAGAAGCACAGGGGGACTACCAACATTAATCTTTGGCGGGCGGCGATGAGGTTTTCGAATTGCCCGCCCCATTCGATCCAATTTCCGGCCGGCAGTTTGATCTGGTTGATTTTCGCCTGGGCCTCGGCAACGAAGGAGCCGATGTCGCGGCCTCGGACATTGCATTGGACGACGATCCGCCGCTTGCCGTTCTCGCGACTGATCTGGTTGAGTCCTTCGCTGACCTCGATTTTGGCGACGGTGTAGAGTGGAACGAATGCAGGCCTGTCGCCGCTTTGTGCGCCGCGAGGATGCTGGGCATTTTCTTCGCCCGGATGTCGCAGTGGGACGGGCAGGTTCCGAATCGCATCGCTATCGCTTCGCAATTCTTCAGGCATCCGCACGACCAATGGGAAGGTGCGGTCGCCCTCTTGTATCTGGCCTGCTTCGGTCCCTCCAATTGCCGTGGCGATTACATCCTGCACGTCCGCGCCGCTGATTCCCAGGCGGCTGATTGCCTCCCGGTCGATGTCGACGTTCATCACCGGCAGCCCTTCGACTTCCTCTGCTTTGACGTCTGCGGCCCCCTTGATTGACTGAAGCGCGTGTGCAATCTCACTGATGGGCTTATCCATTGCGACAAAGTCATCGCCGAAGAGCTTTACGGCCACGTCGCCTTTGACGCCGCCGATCAATTCGTTGAAGCGCATCTGGATCGGCTGCGTGTATTCGTAGTTGTTGCCGGGCAGTTTTGCCAACTCCAGCGAAAGCCGGTCCACCAAGACCGATTTGGGGAGGTGCGGATCAGGCCAAAGGCTTCGCTGCTTGAGGATGACGAAGGTGTCGGTCTGGCTTGGGAGCATGGGGTCGGCGGCAACCTCGGCCGTACCGCTTTTGGAGTAGACCACGGAAACTTCGGGGAATTTGCTAATGGTCCGCTCCACGTCGAACTGCATTTCCTGCGCGGTTGTCAGTGCTGTGCCGGGGATTCGGACGGCTTGCACCATTATGTCCTGCTCGTCCAGCGTCGGTGCGAACTCCTGCCCGAGCGAACGAAAGAGGAGCAATGATGCAGCGAAAATGACGACTGCTGACGGGACGACCAGCCACCGTCGCTTGACGGCCATACGCAGCAACGGTTCATAGACCTGCTTGGACCGGCTGACGAGAAAGTTGTCCTTCTCATTTACCTTGCCTCGAATGACGAGGGCCACCATCGCCGGAATGAATGTGAGAGACAGTAGGAAGGCTGCGGCGAGCGCAAAGATGACGGTGATGGCCATCGGCTTGAACATCTTTCCCTCGGTTCCGGTGAGAGCGAGGATGGGGATGTAGACGGTGATAATGATTGCCTGGCCGAAGACGGAGGGTTGGATCATTTCCCTGGCAGAAGCGCCGACGGTGTGAAGTCGCTCTGCAAGCGTGAGGTTTTGTCGGACCTGGTGTTGTTTCTCGGCGAGATGGCGCAAGCAATTTTCAACGATGATGACTGCGCCGTCGACAATCAGGCCAAAGTCGATCGCTCCGAGGCTCATCAGATTGCCACTGATTTTCGCATGGACCATGCCGGTGAGCGTCATGAGCATGGAAAGCGGGATGGCCAGGGCCGTGATCAGTGCCGCCCGGACGTTTCCGAGCATGAGGAACAGAATGACGATCACGAGGATTGCACCCTCGGCCAAGTTTTTCTCGACGGTTCCGACCGTGGCGTTGACCAATTTGGTGCGGTTGTAAACGGTTCGTGCGCGCACATCGGCAGGGAGACTGCGGTTTACGGTTCCCATTTTGTTGTCTACGGCCGCGGCTACCGTGCGGCTGTTGGCGCCGATGAGCATCATCGCAGTGCCGACGACGACCTCGTGCCCACCTTCGCTGGCCGAACCTGTTCGCAGTTCCGATCCGATTCCCACATTGGCGACATCGCGTATGTGGATGGGCGTGCCGTTTCTCTCGCCAACGACGACACCGGCGACCTGTTCGATGTTCTCAAGCAGGCCGCCGATTCGAACCGGATAGGATTGGCCGTTGGCCTCAATGTAGCCAGCGCCCCGGCTGGCGTTGTTCATTTCCAGGGACTCAATCAGGTCATGGAAGGTCAGGCCATAGCTGACGAGCTTCATTGGATGGGGTGTGACGTGGTACTGCTTTTCGTAGCCGCCAATCACGTCGACGCCGGCTACGCCCTCGGTATTTTTTAACTGTGGGCGGATGATCCAGTCCTGCACGGTGCGGAGGAAGGAGGCCAACTCGACCTCGGTTTCAAGCCGCTGGCCTTCGGGGGTGAGGTACGACCCATCGCTCTGCCAACCGGGCTCGCCATCGACGATTTTTGCGCCCACGCCGTTCGGATGTTCGTATTCGACCACCCACATGTAGACTTCGCCCAGGCCTGTTGTGATGGGACCCATTTGTGGATCTGCGCCGGCGGGGAGGCTTTTGCGCGCTTCCACGAGGCGCTCATTGATCTGGGCGCGTGCGAAATAGATGTCGGTGTCGTCGGTGAAGACAGCGGTCACCTGCGAAAAACCATTTCGCGAAAGCGAACGTGTGTATTGGAGGCCGGGCGTACCTGCCAGGGCGGTTTCAACTGGGTAGGTCACCCGCTTTTCGACTTGTTCCGGGGAGAGGGCCGGGACGACGATATTGATCTGAACCTGGTTGTTTGTGATGTCGGGAACGGCATCGATGGGTAGCCGGTGGAAGGAAAGCACTCCCAAGGCAGCGGCCGCCAGGGTCATCATGACGATCAGCCAGCGGTGCTGGATCGAAAACTTCAGGACCTTTTCAAGCATTGAATTGCGCTCCTCAATTTTCCGTAGGGCGGCTGCGTTATCGGTTTTGAATTAGTCCTCATCTTTTGCGGACGACTTCAACAGGTCGGCCTTCAAGATGAACGTTCCTGCTGTCACGATTCGCTCCCCTTCTTCCAGGCCCGAC
>JBBRHH010000032.1:0-21212 GCA_038222915.1 Tepidisphaerales bacterium | reverse complement strand
AACGATTTGATGACACGTTCCCGTGCCTCCCGACGAGTCGTTCGTGCAGCCATAAATCCTCCGTGATTAAGCGCGGTTGCCCATTTAGAACCTCACGCCATCATACCCGCAGAGAACCCCGCGTAGAATCTGCTGCACCCTAGGACAACTAGAGACCTTCATGAAATTGACTTGCCATAGCCACGGAGTTACACTGAGTGTAACCACATGGTTACTATCATGCGCAAGCGATCCGAAGCCGTTTTCCGCGCCATTGCCGATCCCACCCGGCGCGAAATCCTTGGCCTGCTCCGGCCTGGCGGCCGCACCGTCGGTGACATTGCCTCCAACTTTCGCACCAGCCGCCCCGCGATTTCCCGGCACCTTCGCCTGCTTCGATCCGCCGGCCTCGTCATCACGAAAAAAAACGGCACCGCCCGGATCTGCGAACTGAACGGAAATCCACTCCGCGCCGTCGATGACTGGCTCCGCGACTATTCAGTCTTGTGGGACGAAAACTTGCGCAATCTCAAGAAATTTGTTGAGGACAACGAATAAGGACAATCGATCTCGCTGCTTCTCTGCGCTCAGTGTCTAAGGCATCAGGACGCCAGCGCGTTCCGCTTGTATGAATCTGACGTAAACTTCGCGCCAGTTTAGGATGATCTATCGACAGCTCATATTCGTGCTTCTGGCATCGGCAAGGACATCGCTCGCCGCCGATCCGCCCAAACTCCAGCCGTTCCTCGAAAGTCACTGCTACGAATGCCACGACGCTGACACTAAAAAGGGCGGCCTCGATCTCACGTCCCTATCCGCGAAACTCGACGACCCACAGGCCTTCGCCGCGTGGGTGAAAGTGCATGACCGTTTGCGGTCAAATGAGATGCCGCCGCCTAAAAAGCCCCGGCCCGAATCCAAAGACCTCGATGCGGCCCTGTCCACATTGAACCGCGATTTGATCGCGGCCGACCGTGCCCGTCAGGAGTATGATGGCCGCTCCCGCCTGCGTCGTCTCAACCGCGTCGAGTTCGAAAATTCTCTCCGCGATCTCCTCCGCATGCCGGCCATCAAGGTCAAGGACGCGCTGCCTCAGGACGGCAAATCGCACGGCTTTGATCGGCTGTCCGACGCCCTCGACATCTCGTTTATCCATGTGGAGTCGTATCTCGCCGCCGTCGACAGGGCGCTCAACGACGCCCTTTGCCCCCTCCCCGAAGCGCCGCCGGTTTTGAAATATCACTACCGCCCCTGGGACCCTGTGATGCACGAAGGCCGAGAGTGCGAAGGCTCTGTCGGCGGCGCGATTCAGGAAAAGACCGGCATCGGCCTGATCGGCATGAAGCGCGCCGAGAACCTTGTTGCCGAAACCTCCTTTCGCGTCCGCGACGACGAACCGAAGGCAACCGCATTTGGCCTTTTCCGCCATGAAGACGCCGACTATCACTGCAAGATGACCGCCATCGAGCCATACGTCACCGGCTGGTACAAACTGCGCGTCTCCGGCTACAGCTTCGACTGGGACGGCCATCAAGTCGTTCCGACCGATCGCCACGGCGCGATGGGCTGGGGCAGATTTCAGAAGGGCGAGCATTACGGTACCGTCGATCTGCCGCCCAATCATGCCGCCGAGCGCGAAGTCACCGCCTGGCTTGAACGCGGCGGCGGCATGGATCACCCCAACGACGATTTCCTCCGCATCATCGGCGCATCTCTCGAAAATGTCCGGGACTATGCCAACGGAAAGAACAAGGACGTCCTCGGCCCGCTCTGGGCGGTCCCCGGCATCGCCATCGAATGGGTCGAGATCGAAGGCCCGTTCAACGATCAGTGGCCTCCCGCGAGCCACCGTGCTCTCTTCGGCGATCTCCCGGTAAAAGTGTGGACGAAGGAACTGGGCATCCCAAAACCGACACAGCAAACCTGGCCGCACGGCAATCCCAATTCCTGGCCGAAAGACATCTACGGCGAACACGGCGAGAAGCGCCCGGTCGTCTACGTGCAAACAAAAGATGCGCCGCGCGACACCGAACGTTTGATGCGGAGCTTTCTGCGCAAAGCGTTTCGCCGCCTGATCACCGATAGCGAGCTGGCCGAATACACCGCGAAAGCAAAATCCCGGCTCGACGCGGGCGCCGCTTTCGAAGACGCCATGCGCTCCGCCTATCGCGAAGCCCTCATATCGCCCGAATTTCTCTTCGTCCGCGAATCGCCCGGCAAGCTAGACAATCACGCCCTCGCCGCCCGCCTCTCCTATTTCCTCTGGAGTTCCCTCCCCGATGACGAGCTGTCGTCGCTGGCCGACGCCGGCAAGCTCTCGCAGCCCGAAGTTCTTCGCGCACAGACCGAACGGCTCCTGAATGATCCGCGCTCAGCCCGCTTCGTCGAAAATTTCCTGGGCCAATGGCTCAACCTCCGCGACATCGCCGCCACCGCCCCCGATCGGAAGCTCTACCCCGAATTCATGCCCTGGCTGCAGGATGCGATGCTCATGGAGGCCCGCGCCTACTTCACCGAGCTTGTGAAGAAAGATCTGGGCATCACCAACCTCGTCCAGTCCGACTTCGCATTCATTAACGAACCCCTGGCGCGGCTCTACAAAATCGACGGCATCCGCGGCTGGGACCTGCAAAAAATAATCCTGCCGGCGGGCAGCCCGCGCGGCGGCTTCCTCACCATGGCCGCGGTTCTCAAGACCACCGCCAACGGCACAACCACCTCCCCCGTAAAGCGCGGCGCATTTGTCATGGACAAGCTGCTGGGCATCGTCCCCACGCCGCCGCCGCCCGATGCAGGCAGCGTTGAGCCCGATACGCGAGGCGCGACGACCATTCGCGAGCAGCTCGCCAAGCACAAGCGCAACGTCACCTGCATGGGCTGCCATCAGAAGATGGACGGCTACGGCCTCGCGCTTGAAAGTTTCGACGTCGTCGGCGAATGGCGCGATCACTACCGCGCCACCGGCGGCGCTGGGCCAGATACGGACCGAAAGATCATTCACGGCCACCACATCGAGTATCATCCTGGCCTGCCGGTGGACTGTACCGGCCAGATGCCGGATGGCGTCGATTTTGCGGATGTGAACGAATTGCGTTCGATCCTCGCCGCCGATCCCGAACGCCTTGCCCGCGCATTTGCGGGGCAGCTCGTCACCTACGCCACGGGCGCGGAGATCGGTTTCGCGGATCGCGCTGCTGTCGACGCCATTCTGAAGCGCGCCGCTTCGAGCCACTATGGCCTCCGCACTTTGATCGTAGAAACCGTGCAGAGTGAGTTGTTCAACCACAAGTAAGGAATCGTTTCATGCCCACGCCACGCAGGTCCATCCCCCGCACGCTCAATCGGCGCCGCTTCCTGAAGTGCGCCGGCGTGACGCTCGCCTTGCCCTGGCTGCAGGCCATGAATTCCAACGTCGTTCGCGCCGCCGGTACCGAGCCACCTGCGCCCCCGCGCCGTTTCGTTGGCATGATGACCAACATGGGCATTCTGCCGGAATTCTTTTTTCCCAAGGCCGTCGGCCAGGATTACGACAGCACGCCGTACCTTGATATTCTCAAAGACCACCGAAAAGACATGACCGTCTTCTCCGGCGTCTCGCTCCCGGGAGTCGATGGCGGCCACGCCTCGGAGAAATCATTTCTCACCGGCGCTCCGGGCGCAAGCCGCGGCTCTTTCCGAAACAGCATTTCCGTCGATCAAGTGATGGCCGAGAAGGTTGGCGGCGATACACGCCTTGCGTCACTGGCGCTCATGATCGGCTCCGACAATCTCAGCCTCTCCTGGACGCGTAGCGGCTCGATGATCCCGCCGGTCGTCAGCCCCGTAAAGCTCTACCAGCAACTCTTCGTCGAAGACACGCCCGAGGCCAAGGCGGCAGCCGTGCAACGGCTCAAGGACGACCGCAGCCTCCTCGACGGCCTTCGCGAAAAGGTCCGACGGATGGAGCGTGAAGTAGGATCCGCCGACCGCGACCGCCTCGACCAGTATTTCACCAGCGTCCGCGAGCTCGAGCGCCGTCTCGCGACGGCCCAGGGATGGATCGGCCGTCCAAAACCCAAAGTCGACGCCGATAAACCCGAAGAAATCACCGACCGCAACGATCTCCCGAAAAACGATCGCGCGATTCTCGATCTCGTGCGCCTCGCAATGGAAACCGACAGCACCCGTATCGTCACCGTGGCCGCCAGCCTCGCCAGCGTGACGGCGCGTACCATTCCCGGCGTCCGCTCCAACACCCACGAGCTCACACATCACGGCAACCGCGAAGAGAAAGTCAGCGAGCTGCGCCGCATTGAAGAAGCACAGTTCCGCGACCTCAACACCTTCCTTACCGGCCTGCGCGGCATCTCCGAACAGGGCAGCACTCTCCTTGACCGAACCGCTGTGCTCTATGGCACCAACATGGGCAGCGCCAACGCCCACTCCAACGACAACCTCCGCGTGTTACTCGTTGGCGGCGGATTCAAGCACGGCCAGCATCTGGCCTTCGATCCAAAGAAAAATTATCCCCTCTCCAATCTCCACGTCTCACTTCTCCAGCGCATCGGCGTGGAAGCCGGCAGCTTTTCAAGCGGCACCGGCACCATGCGCGGGCTGGAGGCGACCTGATCGGTTCGCGCACGGAGGCACTGACGCTGAGAATTCAATGAACAGCGAGAAAGTCACCATCCAGAACGTCAACGTACCCGGCCGCACCACGAGGGTGGACGCCATGAAATACCACGCCATGCGCGACGCTCTTTTAAAAGTACTCCCGAAGTCGCCGCCCGGTATGACGCAGAAGGAGATGTTCAAAGTGTTGACCGGCGTAGTGCCATCAAAACTCTGGCCCAACGGTGACAAAGTTGGATGGTGGGCGAAGACGGTCCAACTCGACCTTGAGGCCAAACGGCTGGTTGCCCGTGATCGCACGGCAAAACCGCTTCGATGGTATCTGCCTCGATGATTGCCCGGTTGATTTAGAAATGCTCGGGATTCGTTGCCCATTTCAAAGCACTCTCCACTCCCTATAATCGCCGCCCTTACATCCCAATGGAGAACACAGATGAAACGAAGTATCGCCGTGCTGTTGCTCGCCGTGATCGGGCAACTGCTTCCGGGCTGTGACAAGTCCACCGAAAAGAAACCCGACGGGACGACGTCCAAGTTCCGCGTCGCCATGATCCTCCACGGCTCCGACACGGATGCCGGCTGGGACCAGCTCGCCCGCGAAGGCCTTGATCGCATCAAGAGCGAACTGGGCGTGCAGACGAATCTCCTCACCAACGTCCAGTCCAACGACTTCGCCGGCCGCATCAGCTACTTCGCCGACCAGGGTTACGAAGTCATCATCTGCCACGGCTATGAATTCGGCGGTGTCGTCAAAGGCCTCTCGGCCAAATATCCCAAGACCCATTTCATCATCGGCGGCTTCTCCGATCCCGTCCCCGGCGCGGTATCAGTCGAATTTCTCGCTGGCGACGCTTCCTCCCTGGTTGGAGTCGCGGCCGGCGTCGCCACCAAAACCGATATCGTCGCCTTCGTCGGCGCCGATCCCGTTCCCACACTCCAGGCCTGTTACGACGGCCTGAAAGACGGTCTGGCCAAAACCAAGCCGGATGCGAAATTGCTCGACGCCCTCTGGACCAACAGTTGGTCATCACCCACCAAGGCCCGCGAAAAGGCCGAGGGCGCATTGAACGCCGGCGCGGACGTCATCTACCAAAACGTCGACGCGGCTGCCGTCGGTGTCTTCCAGGCGGTTCAGGACTCCCACAAGTCCGGCAAGCAGGTCTACGCCTTCGGCTGCAACCGCAATCAAAACGACAAGGCCCCTGAGGTCATCCTTGGCAGCGTCGTCCTCGATGTTCCCAAGGCCTACCTCGACATCACCAAAGAAGCGATCAGCGACAAATGGCATGAGCGAGTCGCACGACTTGGCCTGAAGGAAGGATACGTCGATCTTGTCCTGAACGACGCCAATCCGGGCGTAACGCCCGACCTGAAAGCAAAAGTCGACGCCGCTCGCAAGGCCATCACCAGCGCAACGACGCAACCGGCCCAATAGACGCAACCGGCCCAATAAACGATTTGTGCCTATAATTTGGATCAGAAATATTGAGAGGAAATCATGGCGGACGTGAACGCGAGAATTGAACAGTTTCGAAAAATGGCCGATGCCGATCCCGACAACGAGCTGGGCCATTTTTCCCTGGGCCGGGCCTATCTCGAAGCCGAAATGCCCGACGCCGCGATCGCCTCGTTCCAGCGGGTCATCGATCTCAATCCAAACATCAGCCGCGCCTACGAGCTCATGGCCACGGCCCTCCTGCAGAAGGAAAAAAAGCCTGAAGCCATCGACTTCCTCACGCGTGGCCTGCACATCGCCCAGGCCCGCGGCGATGTCCTCCCGCGCAACCAGATGATCAAGATGCTCGAAGGCCTCGGCGGCCCTGTCCCGCAACTCGAAAAGCTGGAAAACGAACGGCCGGTCAGTGAAGAGGAAGTCCTCTGCACCCGCTGCAACCGCATTGGGAAAAAGCTGCCGAAAGCGCCCATGCGCAATGCTCTGGGCCAACAGATCTTCGAAAAAGTCTGCGCCACCTGCTGGCGCGAATGGATCGGCATGGGCACAAAAGTCATCAACGAATTGCGCCTCCCCCTCAGCGATCCGCAGGCCAACAAGATCTACGATCAGCACATGGTGGAGTTTCTAAATCTCACTCCGCCGCCAACTGCATAGCCATGGCCATCGCAGCATCCCGATCGCTCAACTGGTCCTCCAGTTGCGCATCGTAAACCGCATCAAGAATGCGCTTAAACGGCGGCCCCGGGTGAAGGCCGGCCGCCACCAGATCGTCCCCGGTGATAAACGGCAGCGGCGCATACGCAGTCTGCTCAAGCTCGAGCAACTCCGGCTCCAGTTCCGCAATGCGATCGCGTTGATAACCCGCCTCCGAAAGCGCCCGCAAAAGCGCCCACGACCCCAGCGCCGTCGGCCGCGCCAAAAACCGTTTCTTGAGCGCAAGTCTTGGCCGCTCGTCCTGCAGCATCATGAACACCCCTTCGAGCGATTCCTCCATGTCCGCCGATTCCTCGTTGCTGATTTTCAGCGACTGCCGCAGCGCCTGCACCATGTGCCGCGTTGTGTGTTTGCTGAACAGCGCCCGGATATCCGAAACCGGCTCCCACTGGCTCAGCACATCCACCGTCGCCGCCGCGATCGCCAGCCCGAATGAAATCTTCTCCTCAGCGGCCACATGCCGGAAAATCCCGCCACTCGAAGAGAACGTTTCTTCGCGCCCACGCGACAACGTGCGGTAGATCACGTCGCCCAATTTGAATTGCCACAACATCTCCCATGCCTTCAGGCGCGTCTGCGGCGTGAGCATCAATCGCAATTCGTCGGCGATCCGTTCCGGGCTGATGCGCTTCAGAAGTGGGGCATGTTCCAGTATCGCAATAGACGTCGCGGCCTCAATCGTGAAATCAAACCGCGCCGCAAATCGCACCGCCCGCAACAACCGCAGATGGTCCTCCGCGAACCGCTCGGCCGGCACCCCGATCGCCCGCAGCCGGCGATCCGCAAGATCCTCCCGGCCTCCCACAAAATCGATTACCTCATCCGTCAACGGATCCAGGAACAACCCGTTGATGCTGAAATCGCGCCGCTGCGCATCCTCCCGCGCCGAAGTGAAGTGCACCTCAGATGGCCGACGTCCGTCCTCATAATTTCCCTCCCGCCGAAACGTCGCGACTTCGACAACGCTCGATCCCTGTCGCACTAGGATCACGCCGAAGATAGCGCCAACCAACTGCGTATTAAAAAACAGTTCCCGCACGCGTGTCGGCGGCGCATCCGTCGCGACGTCATAGTCCTTGGGGGCAAGACCAAGCAAAATGTCGCGAACGCACCCCCCGGCGAAATAGGCCACATGCCCGCCCGTCCGTAGTCGCTGCAGTACCGCAAGCGCATCGTCGCGCGAGCAGGGGGGTTTGGAGCGGAGTTGTGCCGGATCTTCCATCTGGGCAAGGATACCCGCAGGAGCATGAACATGAAGCACGTCCGCCATTCTGCTGCTTGCACGTCTGGCACGGCATGTGCGTCCATCCGGGCGGTGTCGCACTGAATATCGCCTTTTGAAAGGAGCGCGTTATGCGAAGATTTTTGATGAGCATCGCTTTGTTGGGTTCCTTCGGAGTACTTCCGATGACCGTTGGCTGCGACCGTGAAGTCGCCCATAAGGAAACGACCACGAATGGCCCGAACGGTTCGACCAAGACTGAACAGACCACCGTTCAGCACCCCGACGGCTCGACGTCAACTGAAAAGAAGGTCGAAAAGACAAACCCCTGATCCTTCAGGGATCATAAGACTGCTGTCTTGTGGCGCTGCCCACTTCGAGAGCCCTCTCGAGGCGGGCAGCTTCGTTTGTTGAACGGGTTTGCTGCGCATCCTGCCCCGCGTTAATGTCTCTCTCATGCCGATGGAACCTTCGGCGCCAACCGCAGCCCGCGGCGCGCCCGCGGAAGTATCGCCCGAAATCCTGTTCGACGACGCGCGAGGTCAAACCTCGTTTCGATGGGTCATCCTGTCGTTGTTGTTCCTTGGCACAACCATCAACTACGTCGATCGCTTGGTGATGGGCATTCTCGCTCCCGATCTCCAAGCCCAATACCATATCTCCGACAAGGCCTACGGAAACATTCAGGCCGCCTTTGCATTCTCGTACGCCTTTGGCCAATTGGCCGCCGGCGGCTGGCTCGACAAGGTCGGCACCCGAATCGGATACGCGATCGCGTTGGCCGGCTGGAGCGCCGCATCCATCGCGCATGCAATGGTTCGCTCCGCCTACGGATTTGGATTTGTCCGCGCGTTTCTGGGTGTGGCAGAGTCTCCAAATTATCCCGCCGCCGTAAAAACGCTCGCCGAATGGTTTCCCAAGCGCGAGCGCGCCTTTGCCATGGGGTTCGTCAACGCCGGCAGCAACGTTGGCGCAATCCTGGCGCCGCTCATGGTCCCTTGGCTCGCAATCAATTACGGCTGGCAATGGGCCTTCATCGGCACTGGCCTCCTCGGCCTTGGCTGGCTCGCCCTCTGGATTCCGCTCTACCGCCGTCCTCACGAACATCCGCGCGTCTCGCCAATGGAGCTCGCCCATATCAACAGCGACCCTCCCGAGCCCACCGGCAAGATTCGCTGGGTCACCCTCCTCAGTTACCGCCAGGCTTGGGCGTTCGCATTGGCCAAGTTCCTCACTGACCCGATCTGGTGGTTCTACATGACGTGGATCCCCAAGTTTCTCAACAAACAGCACGGCCTCCAGCTCGCAAAAATCGGCCTACCCCTCGTCGTTGTCTATGTCATGGCCGACGTCGGCAGCATCGGCGGCGGCTGGCTCTCCTCGATCATGATCCAGCGAGGCTGGAGCGTAAACGCGTCGCGAAAAACCGCGATGTTCATCTGCGCACTTTGCGTCGTCCCGATCGCCGGCGCTGCCAATGTCTCCAATCTCTGGACCGCCGTTGCATTGCTCGGCCTCGCCACCGCCGCTCATCAGGGCTTCTCTTCCAACCTCTACACACTCGTCTCTGACACTTTTCCAAAACGCGCCTGCGGTTCGGTGTCAGGCCTCGGCGGCACCTTTGGCTACCTCGGTGCAACACTCTTCTCCAGCCTGACCGGATACATCCTCACTTGGAACGGCCAGAAGTACTTCGTCCTCTTCTTCATCGCCGGAACCGCGTACCTCCTGGCGTTCGCAATCATTCACATCCTTTCCCCCCGGCTCGAGCCCGCTTCGGTCCCCGCTTCGGTCGAACGGGGCTTCGCCCCCATCATGGACAACGATCCCCGCTAATACATTCCGTAGCGATTGCGACTATCTACCAGCGAAGTTATGCTCCATCCCGCGCTGGCGCATGCCCATACCCGATTGCCCCGGAACTTCCGATCGGCCTTCGAGTCTAAGCTGTGTCTGTTCAATACCGGATATCGAATTCATCACCAGGGAGTGATCCATGCCGCGTTGCACGCCGTTCGCGATTGCCTCCTTTGCCCTCTTCGCGCTGGCGAGCGCCGGCATCGCAGCACCCGCCGCCCCGGCCGCTGCCGGGACCAGCGTTAACCTCCCTTACAATCTGGCCGACAACAGCGGCGGCAACTGGACCATCTTCCAGAACGGCGCATTCCGCCAGCAGGGCAACATCCAGCTTTATGGACAGGGTGCGGTGCTGACGGTCAACGGCAACAACGTCAACGCCAACAACAACACTGCGAAGTTCGACGACAAGACCAACGAGTTGGTCATTGAAAACATGGCCGGCCAGGGCTGCACGGTCACCCGCCACATTATGTTCAAAAAGGATGACGGCTGCCTGCGCATCATCGACGTCATCAAGAACACCCAGGCCCAGGAACTCGTCGCCAACATCTCCCTCCAGACCCAGATCAACTACGGCGTTCAAAGCGGCCAGACCGTCACCGACCCCAAAGGCAAAAACCAGCCCCTCGGCTTCGTTGCCCTCACCACCGCCAACAACCAGGCCGTCGTGGAAGTGTTCGCCGGCAAAGGCGCAAAACACGTCCCGCAGATCCAATTTCAGCAGGGCAACAACTTCGTGCAGGCCAACCTGACCCACTCCATCGGGCCCGGCAAGGAAGTCGCAGTGATGCACCTGCATTCGACGTCGGCTGCCGCGGACGCCGGCGCGAAATGGATCTCCGCCATCAAAGAATCCAAGATCATGTCGGACATCCCGTCGCCGCTGAAGAAACTCATCCTCAACTTCCGCAGCGGCATCGCCTTCGTCGGCGACATCGAAGTCCTGCGCGGCGAGCTGACCGACATCGTCGAGATGCGCGGCGATCGCGGCGACAAGGTCTCCGGCACGATCAAGGAAGAAAAGTACGACCTGAAAACCTTCTACGGCACGGTATCCATTCCCGCCGACCGCGTCATCGGCCTGCTCAACGTCGGTGAATTTCACCCACGCCAGCTGCTCGTCACCCGCGAAGGCGAAATCCTCGGCGGCGAGCTTGAGAAAAAAGAAATCAGCATCGAGCTCTCCAGCAAGCAGATGACCAGCGTGCCCGTCGCCCAGATCTCCCGCATGGGCTACCGCAGGAAGAAAGACGAGCCCGATGAATGGACTTTCGAAAAGCCGATGGTGCTTTTCCGTAGCGGCGATCGCCTCGTCGTAGGGTCCCCCGAAGGCACTCTCGATGTCCTGACCCGCTACGGCCCACTAAAGCTCAAAACCTCCGAGATGCATGCCCTCGTCCTCCAGAGCGAAGACAGCCCCGTCCATCAGGCCCTTCTGTCCGACGGCAGCAAGATCTCCGGCCTGTCTTCCGCGACGGCCTTTGAAATCAAGCTCTCCGCCTCCGGCCAAAACGTAAAAATTCCCGCCTCCGCCATCAGCCGCATCCAATACACCGCCAAACCCGCCGACATCGATGACACCACCGGTGTGATGACCCTCGGCAACGAAGACCAGCTCGTTGGCAGCCTCTCTGGCAACCTCAAACTGCGCACCGCCTTCGCCAGCGTCAGCCTGAGCGGACCCGAGGTTCGCAAACTCACTCGAAGCAAAGGCGGCATGCTCGATGTCCAGGTCGAAATGTGGGACCAGACCACGCTGAGCGGCGAGCTCGAAGATGGCGAACTCTCCATGAAGCTCACCTGTGGCTTGGAGATGAAAGTCCCTGTCAACCTGCTTGAGGAATACAACCAGCCGCGCCCGCAACCCTCAGCGCCCGTGGCCGAAGCGATTGGCAAGCTCGCCGGCGAACTGGGCGCAGAAGACTGGAACCAGCGCGAAGAGGCTCAGAAAAAGTTGATCGGCATGGGCCCCGTCGTCATCAATGTCCTCAAAGGCCTCCGTGAAAAGCAGGCCCCCGAAGGTCAGCAGCGCATTGACCAGATCGTCAAAGGGATCGAAAGCGCGGAAAAGGCCGCCCAGCCGGTGGCACCCGTCGTAGATCCCAACGACGCCCAGCAGCAGGCGGTCCCTCTGCAACTCCAGGATCAGTTCCAATTGCAGGTGGATAACCCAAGGGACATTGACTAGCGCATGGCTATAATGGGAAAGCCTTCAAGGATGAAGGCCACGCTGATACGGAACACGCGCCATGGAGGTGAATGTGAATCGGGCATTTGTTATCGCCACGGCCGTTGTCATAGCGCTCTCCGGAGCACATCCCCCAAAACTCTTCGCCGCACGCGAGGCGCAAAAGGCCCAATCGGTCGCACTTCCCTATACGCTGAAGGACGACTCGGGTGCAACCTGGGACCTGAGCGCGGATGGCAGCGTTAATGACGGCGGCGACGACTTGTACGACGGCGGCGCTCATCTCTTCCTCGACGGCAACGTTCAATTCAATCCCACCAGCAATCAGGTCCCCTTCGATCCCGCACGCAACGAACTCACCTTCGGCCCGCAGGACTTCAAGGGAATGAAAGTCTCGCGCCGCGTCTCGGTCGATTCCAAAGCATCCTTCATCCGCTACGCCGAAGTTTTCGAAAACCCCACCGGTGCGGCCATCAAGATGCAGGTGCGCGTCTATTTCGAAACCGGCGGCTCGGTCCAATCCGCCGCACCCTTCGCCGAGGAAAAGCGCGCCAGGCAACAGATTGGCTGCACCATCGAGGAAGACAACAACAACTGTTTCGCCATTATCGGCGCAGGGCGGAGTTCGAAAATTGCGCCGCACTTTAATCCACAACAGAACACCAAGAATGTCGACCTCTCGTATGAGTTCGAGGTCCCGGCGAAGCAAACCGTCGTCCTCGTTCACATCGAAGCCCGCCGCGGCAGCGTCAGCGAGTGCCAGACCTTCATGCAGCAGACCAAGGACAAGGACTATCTGAAGGACCTGCCCAGGGACCTGTCCCGGCACGTCATCAATTTCGCGATAGGCGTTCGCCTCGCGGGCGATCTGGAACTTCTTCGCCCGGAGCTAAACGACCTGATCGAGATGCGCGGCGATCGCGGCGACAAAATCTCCGGCACCATCAAGGAAAAGTCCTATCGCCTGAGCACCTTCTTCGGAATGGTTGAGATTCCCGCCGAACGTGTCATCGCAATGCAAAACGTCGGCGAATTTCACCCGCGCCAGTTGCTTGTCACCAAAGAAGGTGAGATCCTCGGCGGCGAGCTCGAGAAAAAAGAGATCTCCATCGAGCTTTCCAACGGTATACAAACCAGCGTCCCGGTCGAACAAATCTCCCGCATGGGCTTTCGCCGGAAGAAAGACGAGCCTGACGAATGGACCTTTGAAAAACCCCTCGTTCTCCTGCGCAGCGGCGAACGCCTGATCGTAGGATCCCCCGAAGGAACCATCGAAGTCCTCACCCGCTACGGCCTCCTCAAGCTCACCGCCGTCGATATGCACGCCCTGGCCCTTCAAAGCGACGAAAGCCCCGTCCACCAAATCCTGCTCTCAGACGGAAGCAAAATCTCCGGCCTCGCCTCCGCCAGTTCGTTCGACATCAAACTCTCCGCCTCAGGTCAAAGCGTCAAAGTTCCCGCCGCCGCCATCAGCCGTCTGCAGTTCAGCGCCAACCCCGCTGATATCGACGACACCACTGGCATAATGACATTAAGCAACGACGATCAACTCATCGGCAGCCTGACAGGCAACATCAAGCTGCGAACCGGATTCGGCAACGTCAGCCTGAGCGGCCCCGAGGTGCGAAGGCTCACCCGCAGCAAAGGCGGATTGCTCGACGTCCAGATTGAAATGTGGGACCAGACCACCCTGAGCGGCGAACTCGAAGACGGCGAGCTCTTAATGAAGCTCACCTGCGGCGTCGAGATCAAGACGCCTGTGAACCTGCTGGATGAATACAATCAACCCCGCCCGCAGCCGTCGCTGGCGGTGGCCGAGGCAATCGTCAAGCTCGCGGTGGAACTGGGCGCAGACGATTGGAATCAGCGCGAAGAAGCCCAGAAGAAATTGATCGGCATGGGCCCGGTCGTCATCAATGTGCTCAAAGGTTTGCGTGAAAAACAGTCCCCCGAAGGCCAGCAGCGCATCGATCAAAGCATTGCCGCAATAGAAAAGGCGGAGCGGCCCGAGCCGCCACCCCCGCAGCAGGCTCCCAACGAGATCAACGACGCCGTCAATCTGCCACCCGACGTGGAAAAGCTTTAAAGCTCCAGCTCTTACTCAATCCGGACAGGCTCGGCCGGCATCTCGTTGTCCAGCTCATTATCCATCTGCGCAAATTGGGCGATGTGGTCGCAGAGCGCTTTTACTTCATGCGTCTCCGCAAGAACATCCAGCGCCCGCTCCAGCCCATCCAGTTCCTTCTTGCTGATCAGAACGCAGTCGCACTGGCCATTGTCCCCCACAATTTCAATCCGCCCCGTCTTGCACGCGATGTCGCGCAGCAGATCGAGCAATTCGGAATGGAACTGGTGAACGCTCAGCCTTTGAAAGGGTGCATGATTTGACATATCGAAACTACTCCCGTCTATGGACTTCCCGGCTGTCATCCGCGGCGGGATCCGCCTGATGACCAACCAAACTTCATATGCCACTCGTTGTAAAAAGGTTCACCCGAACCCCAAAAGGAGCTTCAAACCCCAAAGGTGAGCCATCGAACGTAGCTCAGCCCGCTTGTCGCAAAAAGTGAAAGGTTCAAAATCGAAAGATCATCCGGGCCCGAGTTCACTGCTCTGTGGGGCGCGCCCAACGATGCGATTGAACCCTGCCGCCGTTCCTTGCAGCATCACGGCTGCGACCAGAATGTGCGCCAATCCGACAGCCACCGCATAGGTGATGAACCCTGATTCGGTCACAGTTCCCAGGCCGCCCACTCTGAACGATTTCTCTGCCTCAGTGCGATCATCGACCAGTTGATAATGACGGGGTGTCAGGTTCTCAATACTCTCCACGATGTAGTTGAACGGCACGTACGAGCCGACGAACTTGCCTGCATCATGGCGTGAATCCACGATCTGCAGCATCAACGCCACGCCCAGATACATGGCCAGCGGAACGACCAAGTTAAGCGCCACCGCGGTCAGCACCTTCTTCAACCGCAGCGACAGATAAGTTCCGGTTGCGATGAAGATCGTGTTGAAACTGATCATGACCCAGACCACCACCGCCGCCGTTTTCAGTGTGATGATCCCCGCCATGACAAAGCCTGTGAAATGCATCGCGACAAGAATCATCGGCCACATCATCCGTCGTAAAACGCCAATCGCTTTACCCCAGACCACGTTCTGTCCGCTTACCGGCGAGGCAAGCAAAAGCGTCCACGTATCACTCTCACGCTCCTGGGCGATTGTGGTTCCCGCAATCGCACAGGTCATGAGCATCAACATGACCTCAAAGACGATCGCGTACCCGATCTGTGCGTCCCTCTTCTCCAGCACATTAAATTTGCCAAGCCACAAGTAAGTGAACAGCAGCAGCGCAATGCAGCCGCAGGAGCCCACAATCCGCTGCCATCGCTTCGACATCATCGGCCGTCTGAGTTCTCTCCAGAGTACAGGATTATCCGAGACCGACCGTCCCGCCCGTCTACTCACCGCCGGCGGGGGCAAAGCCTTCTCCCCGGAATCCGGAAGCGGCGGCGGCGCCGCATCCGCTCCCGCAAGACCTACAGTGCTGATAGACCGCCGCTCTTCTTCCGCCGGCATGGCAGGCGACGCGCCGCCTTCCGCCAGCTTCCGTTCGCTGCGCCGCAGTACCAGTGACGTGAGCAGGAGGAGCACCGCCGTCGCCGTCACGTGACTGATGACGCATATCCACCATGGCGGTGTTTTTAGAAGCATCGCCATCTTCGGTTCCAGCACCGATTCCATCGTAAAAAAAGGATTTGTGATGGCCATCGCCATCCCGTACCCCGGCCCGGGCAATCGTCCGGATCGCACATTCGAGTACGCCACCGCTGTCGCCATCGCCGCAAAAATGGCATAGAGCATCAACAGCACCACGTAGGAGAGGATGATCGTGCCATACGCCCGGTTGATGCACGTGGAAAAGAAAAGCCAAAGCGCTGCGGCAAATAACACCGTCGAAAGGCACAGGCAGATAGTCGAGAACATCGCGTCCAACTCGACACCGCCCAGAAGCCGCACCACAGCCAGACACGGCAGGCTCAGCCCAATCAGAGTCGTCGCAACCAGCACCCGTGAAAGCAGCTTCCCCGAAACAATCTCCCAACTGCTGAGCGGCGTCATCAGCAAGACCGGCAGCGTCTTGTGCAGACGCTCGCCGCTCATCGAAGTGCTCGTAAGCACCGGCCCGAGGATCGCCATCGCGGTGATGCTGAAGAATGAAAAAACGCCGAAGAATTCCAGCCCCATCGCGTTCTGCTGTTGGGCTTTCAGGAGCGCATTGGAGTGCCCATGTCGCTCATAGCTATGTTCTGAGTAAACCCCAAGCAAGAACAGCAGCAGCACCCCAAGATATATGAATCGCAAAAAGTAAGTGCGCTTTCGCCGTGCCGTAACCCGTAGCTCTTTTCCAAAAATCGCCCCGACGGGATTGAGCGCACTGATCCGCATGGCCGCGGAGTATACCTGCTTCATCCGATCTTGCGGCGAAACTGCACGGCCATTTCATGCTTCCCGTTGCTCAGCGGCCGCGACCGCACCACCTCGCACATGAAGCTGTCCACCCCGCGCCGCTGATCGATATCGATCCGGCAGGTCTGCCCAACCGCCAGCGATTGCCGAAGCAGGAATGACACACCTGCCAGCGAAGCATCGCGCGTCATGATTTCATGTTTGTCATTGGCCCCGATGCCGTCCATCACGGTAAGCGTCGCCTTGCTCTGCATAGGCCCACGGTTGTCGTGCCGGCGGTCTCGGGTAACCAGGGGTATCGGGATGGGCGCGCTGGGATCGCGCCGCGGTTTGGAAAGAATTCTCATATTTGGTTTATATCGACTGTTTTATCGGAACTCTTCAGTCCGTCAAGTTGCTCGCCGCGCGACTGCCAGCAGCGAAGTCCCCGACGAAAGCTGCCGTCGCTCTTCAATCGATCGCGCCTCGCGCTTCAGCAGCAGATCCAGCAGCCCGTTCAATCCGGGTGTAATCCGCAACTCCGCCGCAGTCATCGCCGTCGCGTCGCGATTGCGCCGCAGCGATTTCACCCACCGGCCGATTCGCATCAGCGGATACAGGCATCCCATGAACGGCGTCAGATACTCCACAACCAGCTCCGCCTCCTCCAGTTTCCCCCGCAACTCCTCCATCGTGTACCGCCGGCAGTGCTGCGAGGCCTCATCAAAATAACTCCACAGCTCCGGATGCGCCGGCACCGTCATCAAAAGTGCCCCCTCTGGCGACAAAAGCTTGTTCACCTCCCGCAAGATTCCCCGGTCGTCCGGAATATGCTCTAGGACATCAAACATCCCGATCAATTCAAATCGCGTCGAAAACGGCGCACGGCAAACATCCGCCTGCACCAGCGGGCAGTTCGTTCGTCGCCGGGCGTGCCACAATCCCTCGGCAAATAGATCCATCCCAATCACCTGTGCGGCCGGACACGCATTGGCCAGCGCCCGCAGCATCCCCCCATTCCCGCACCCTAACTCCAGAATCCGATGCCCCGTCGGCAGATTGGCGGTAAGTTGCCGCGAAAGCGAGTCAATCACCCGCGCACGGCCCCGAAACCAGAAATGACGGTCCTCGACAGCATCCAGCAAAGCAAAAAAATCAGGGTCGTAGCCGCCAGCCATGGGCGAACCAAGCTAATCCCTCGTACATTTTCCCACAACCTAGCGCTCCGCGAGGCGTATTGAAAACAGCGGATGCGGGCAATCATTTCCAAGAGGTGTGCATGTTGGCTTTTGCGACCAAATTCAGATTTTTGACAGCGATCGGCTTCCTAGCCCTTCCCGTCACAGTCGGTCACGCCGCCACCCCCGCCCTCGACTTCGACAAAGACATCCGCCCCATCCTCTCCGAGAACTGCTACGCCTGTCACGGCCCCGATCAGAAAAAGCGCAAAGCCGACCTTCGCCTCGACACCAAAGAAGGTCTCTTCAGCACCCCCGACGACAAACCCACCATCGTTCCCGGCGCAAGTGCTAAGAGCGAAATCTACCTCCGCCTCACCAACCCTGACGAAAAAGATCGCATGCCGCCGGCCAAGTTCGGCAAGCGCCCGACTGACCAGCAGGTCGCCCTCATCAAACAATGGATCGACCAAGGCGCGGTTTACCGCGGCCACTGGGCCTACATCCCTCCCGAGCGCCCAGCCACGCCCACAGTCAAAAACAGCGCCTGGGCAGCCAACCCCATCGACAGATTCATCCTCGCCCGCCTCGAAAAAGACAACCTCGCCCCCAACCCCGAAGCCGATCGCTACACCCTCATCCGCCGCCTCAGCCTCGATCTCACCGGCCTTCCTCCCACCATCGCCGAGGCCGACGCCTTCGTGAATGACAAAAGCCCCAACGCCTACGAAAAGGCCGTCGATCATTTTCTCGCCTCGCCGCATTACGGCGAAAAGATGGCCCTCGGCTGGCTCGATCTCGCCCGCTTCGGCGACACCAACGGCTACCACCACGACAGCACCCGTCAGATGTGGCTCTGGCGCGACTACGTCATCAACTCCTTCAACAAGAACAAACCCTTCGATCAGTTCTCCATTGAGCAGCTCGCCGGCGACATGCTCCCCAATGCCACGGTCGAACAGAAAATCGCCTCCGGCTTCAACCGCAACGTCCGCTTCAACGAAGAAGGCGGCGCGGATCCCAACGAATTCGTCGTCCAATATGCCATGGACCGCGCCAACACCCTCGGCACCATCTGGCTTGGCCTTACCGTCGGCTGCGCCCAGTGCCACTCTCACAAATACGACCCGATCTCCCAGAAGGAGTACTACCAGCTCTACGCCTTCTTCAACACCATTGAAGACCCAATGGTGAGCATGAACCACGACAAACCATTGCCGCCGCTGCTCACCGTCGCTGCACCCGAACAGGAAAAAACCCTCGCCGACGCCAAAACCCAACTCGGAGCTGTCGAACAACAGATCGCCCAACAACTCGCCACCGTTACCTACACCGACCCCGGCGCAACCCCAACCACCCAGCCCAAGGCACAAACCCACGCCGATTACATCTGGCTCGACGACGACGCCCCAGCCGGCGCAACCCTCGCTAACACCTCCGGCGACGCAGGCTGGGTTTGGGTCACCGAACCCGTCCACACCGGCAAGCGCGCCATGAAGCGCAGTGGCCCCGGCACCCATCAGCACTATTTCACCGGCTCGCCGCAAACCCTCCACGTCGGCCTCGGCGATCATCTCTTCGCCTACGTCTACCTTGACCCCAAATCCCCACCCAAGTCCATCATGCTCCAGTACAACACCGGGCAGGACCGCGCCGGCGACCAGTGGGAGCACCGTGCCTTCTGGGGCGACGACACCATCGAATATGGCAAAGGCAAAAACGCCGCCGCCCACCACCGCATCGGCGACCTCCCAGCCCCCGGCCAATGGGCCCGCCTCGAAGTAAATCCCGCCGATCTGGGCCTCCCCCCCAATACCATCATCCACGGCATGGCCTTCTCCCAGAACGAAGGCGTCGCTTACTGGGATACCGCCGGTATCAACACGGCCACCCCGCAGCAGCCCGACGAAAACTACAAGCGCTCCCAGATCGTCTGGGAACGCCGCGTCAAATCCGACCCCGCTCAACTCAAAGACAACCGCGGCGAAGCGTTCCTCAAAGATCTCCGCGAAGCGCTCGCTGCCGAGCCGGCAAAGCGCACCGAGAAGCAGGCCGCGACCGTTCACAACTATTACCTCGCCTACGTCCACCCCGAAACCGCCGCGAAACTCGCCCCGCTCCGCCAGAAGATCGATCAGTTGATCAGCCTTATCAAAAAGACCGAAGAGTCGATGCCGACCACCATGGTCTCCCAGGAAATGGCTCAGCCCCGCAAGGCCTTCCTCCTCATCCGCGGCAACTTCGAAACGCCCGGCGAAGAAGTCCATCCGGAAGTCCCCGCCATCCTCCCGCCCATGTCCGATCACCCGCACAACCGACTTGGCCTCGCCCAATGGGTCGTCGACAAAAAGCAGCCGCTCACCGCCCGCGTTACCGTCAACCGCTTCTGGAAACAGATGTTCGGCACCGGCATTATTAACACACCCGGCGACTTCGGCTCCCAGGGCGAGCGCCCCAGCCACGCCGAGCTTCTCGACTGGCTCGCCGTCGATTTCATGGACGCCGGTTGGGACGTCAAGCACGTCCTCAAAACCATCGCCATGTCCGCCACCTATCGCCAGTCCGCCCGCGTCCGCCCCGACATCGAACAGATCGACCACGCCGATCGCCTCCTCTGGCACTCCCCGCGCTACCGCCTGACGGCCGAGGAAATCCGCGACAACGCCCTCTCCATCGCCGGCCTTCTCTCCCCAAAAATCGGCGGCCCCTCCGTCTTCCCCTATCAACCCGCCGGCTTCTACAACGGCAAATTCGAGGTTTGGAAATGGACCGACAGCAAAGGCGAAGATGAATATCGCCGCGGCATGTACACCTTCTGGCGTCGCACCAGCCTCCACCCAACCTACGGCGTCTTCGACGCCCCCAGCCGGGAAGTCTGCATCGCCGATCGCGCCCGCACCAACACGCCCCTCCAGGCGCTCACCATGCTCAACGAACCCAGCTACGTCGAGGCCGCCCGCGTCTTCGGCCAGCGCATTCTGCAGCAGGGGGGTCAAACCCTTGATTCCAGAATCACCTTCGCCTTCCGCACTGCCCTCGTCCGCCCCCCAACCGAAGCCGAAACCAGCGTGGTAACGGAAACCTACAACCAGCAACTCGACATCTTCAAAAAGGACGCCGCCGCCGCCAAAGCACTCGTCAGCGCCGGCGACTCACCCCGGCCGGCTGATCTCGACGTCCCCGAACTCGCCGCCTGGACCGCCGTAGCCAACGTCATCCTCAGCCTCGACGAAACCATCACGCGGGAATAACCAAACATGAACCACGACAACTGCAACCTTTGCCCCGATTTTGGTCAATCACGCCGCACGTTCCTCCGCCGCACCTCGGGCGGCCTCGGCCTCGCCGCCCTCGCCATGCTCCTCGACCCCAAGCTCGCCAGCGCCGGATCACCCAACATCGCCGGCACCCTCGCCAATTTTGCCCCCAAAGCAAAACGCGTCATCTACCTCTTCCAGTCCGGCGGCCCCTCGCACATCGACCTCTTCGACCACAAGCCCAAGCTCCAGGAGATGCACCAGAAGGACCTCCCCAAGTCCATCATGGGCG
>JBBRHH010000031.1:0-21408 GCA_038222915.1 Tepidisphaerales bacterium | reverse complement strand
GCTGGAGGTGGATTGTGAGCGAATGCAGGCGGACGGGCATACATTTTACCTGACGCCAAACGGTGTATGGCTCGTGGATGCTGTGCCGGTGGCGTATTTGAAATTTCCGTGACCTGACGCGTGATAGGCAGCGTGCGAGCGCTTCGCTACACTGGCCGTTTTGGATTTGGAGGCATGTAAAGTGGCCCAGCCGGTATTGGCGGTTGTCAGTGTGCTTGGGAAGGACCAGAAGGGGGTGGTCGCGCAATTTGCCACGTACATGGCCGAGCGCGGGATCAATATTGAAGACATCGAGCAACGGGTGGTCTATGGCTTTTTCGTCATGGACATGCTGGTTGATCTGCACGATTTGTCGGCGGACCTTTCAGAGTTAATTACCGGTTTGCTCGGGCTGGGCGGGAAACTGGGGATGGATGTGCGCGTGCATCTGCACAGCGAGCGGAAGAAGAAACGGGTGGCGCTGCTGGTAAGCAAGGAGGCGCACTGTTTGCGGCAACTGATCGCAGATTTTAACAGCGGGAAATTGCGCGGGCAGATTGCGGGGGTTTTTGCGAATCATCCGAACCTTGGGCCAGTCGCGAAGGAAGCGGGGCTGCCGTTTGCGTGGGAGGCTTCCGATCCCGCGCATCCGGAGAAGCACTTTGAATGGCTGGGCAAGCGGTTGCAGGAGAGCGCGGCGGACCTGGTTGTGCTCGCGCGGTATATGCGAATTCTGCCTGGTCCGATTGTGGCGGCGCACCGGCATAAGATCATCAATATTCATCCTTCGCTGTTGCCTTATTTCCCGGGTGCCGCGCCCTACCGGCAGGCGTATGAGAGCGGCGTGCGCGTCCACGGGTGCACGGCGCATTTTGTGACCGAGCAGTTGGATGAGGGCCCGGTGATTCTGCAGGATGTGTTTCACATCAATGTGGGCATCGATGGCGTTGAAGATGTAAAGCGCAAGGGGTTGGAACTGGAGAGCCAGGTGTTGAGCAAAGCAGTGCAGCTTTATCTGGATGAGGAACTGGTAGTGGTCGAGGGGAAAGTCATTTTTAAGCCGGGGATCAGCCGATTTTTGAAGTCTGAGTCGGCGAACAAGGCGTGACACGTGTCGAATTTGTCACGTCCACAGCTTCATGTATCGCCGGAATATCAGCCTCTGATGCGCGAGATTGGTCTGGATGCGGAGGCCGTGTTTACGCATCGGGCCATCAAGGTCTGGCGATCGATTACCGAGCGTGAGAATGGGATGTTGGATTGGCTGCAGGCGGATGGGACGGCGATACGGCTGCATGTGAAGCGGTATCGGGTGGGAAGCGCTGGAGGAGAGGCGGCAGCCGAGGCGAAGGGGATACAGGCGCTGATCGATGCGGGGATTGCGACGGTGCCTCTGGTCGGCTGGGGAACGCTTCCGGACGGGCGGAGCTTTTTGATCACGCGGGATTTGGGCGGGTATGAGGCCGGGGACAAACTATTGAGTGCGGGAATCGATTTCGCGCGGTTGCGGGATGCGACGGCCGATCTGGCGGCGCGGTTGCACCGGGCGCGTTTGCATCATCGGGATTTGTACCTGTGTCATTTCTTCGCGAAGGTGGATGGGGAGGATGTGCAGGTGAGGTTGATTGATGCGGCACGGGTTCGGACTTTGCCGAAGTTGTTTGCGCGGCGGTGGATCGTGAAGGATTTGGCGCAATTCTGGTATAGCGCGATGCAGGCCGGCGTGCCTGAGGACCGGCGGCGCGGTTGGATAGAGCGCTATGCGCAGCAGCGTGGTTGGACGAAGTGGGGAGCGCTTGTGCGGTCGGTGGAGCGGAAGGCCGGGTGGATTGGGCGGCATGACGTCAAGCTGAAGGCGTCGCAGCCGGATCGGAATGTTTCGATTCCTCGGTAGGCGAGGCGGGCATTACACCGCCCCCAGCTTGCGAAGGTTGTCGTAGCTGATACGGAGCGCGTCGAGTGGGGGGACCTTGTAGGTCGAATCCTGTTCCACGATACCCCATTGTGCTCCGACGCTTTCCCCAGCGGCGATGATTTCTTGGAAATTTAGAATGCCTTCTCCAACGGGGGCGAAGCTTTTTTCTTCGTCTTTGGCCAAGTCTTTCAGGTGCAAGAGAAGGACGCGCTTGTTGAGAGTCTTGATGTATTGCACGGGATCAAGATTGGCGTGCTGGACCCAGTAGACGTCGAGTTCGGCGCGGACGAGATTTGCTTCCGTGTTCTGCCAGAGGATGTCCATGCCGGTTGTTTGTTTGCCTTCGGTTTCGACGGGCTGGAACTCGAAGCTGTGGTTGTGGTAGGCGAAGTTGAGGCCGCGTTGTTTGCACTTTGAGGCGATGGTGCTGAGGGAGTGGGCGACCTGCCGCCAGCCTTCGGCATC
Source organism: Tepidisphaerales bacterium (assembly GCA_038222915.1). Taxonomy (GTDB): domain Bacteria; phylum Planctomycetota; class Phycisphaerae; order Tepidisphaerales; family Tepidisphaeraceae; genus JBBRHH01. The sequence goes on along the minus strand of JBBRHH010000031.1, from coordinate 19,049 downwards.
CTTGCGGCGGTTGTCGGGGAGGTAGGGGCAGACAATGTTCTGGTTGCCGAGGACGGCCTGCTCGTCGAGGGTTTGGGCGAGGTCTTTTTCGAGGGTGTCAATTCCGATGTGCGCGCCGGCAAGCTCGAGATCGAGGTCGTCGAGTACCTTGCGGACGTCTTTGGCGGAGGCGAGATTTCCGTGGCCGGCGAGCTCGACGCCGCGATAGCCGATGTTGCGCACCTGGGCGAGCGTTCCGGCGAAATCGGTCCTGGTCAGATCACGCAAAGTGTAGAGCTGGGCTGCGATTGGTAGCTTGGACATGGCACTTTCCCGTCAGACGTTATAGACCCACTTCGTCGATGAACTTGTGGGTCCATAAAATGATGCAGGAGAGGCTTGGACGCAAGGCCGATGGGATGGTTTTTGATTCAAGCTTTGGAGGAGACTGGCGTTGTCGCCGGGCAGACGACTTGATGCGGAAAAATTTTGACGCGGTGGGAAAATTGTGGCAGATTTTTATTGTGAATGCGAACTATTCTTTGGGCACAACGTAAATTTTGTGTTCTTTACTCAAGTCCTCCTTCCCTGGACGGCGCAAGATCCGAGAGACTTGCGCCGTCTTTCATTTGGCTTCTGTATCGGGTTGTGCAAGCCACGCGAGGTCTTCTCCCCGAATGAGCAGAAGACTCGATGCGCTCGGGTCCATAAAGATCTGCCATCGCCTGCCAATGATGCTGAATGTGTGTTGACCCCGTTCAACTCGCACGACGGAGCCACGATCGCCGGAGATGGGGCCTTCGTAGTCGAGGTATGTTGAGCGGTGGTCGGGAAGACGAAGTAGAGGGGTTGGTTTGTTGATCGGCCAGGACGGACTGCGCCAGGTTAGGAGGGGGGAGTTTGGCGCCGTTTCGAACATCAAGTCGTAGTGGGGCTCGGGGATGTTTTCGTGGCGGAGGATCACGTAGCGGAGGGGCGTAAGATCCATCTACCACCACCAGGGCAGGAGCCAGAATAACCAGTCGGGCAACTCGGGTGGTTGCGGGCTCTTGTCGACCCAGTCGGAGGTTTCGACCAGTGGGCTGAGAACTTTCGCGAGGAGTCGAATGGGCAGGATGACGGCGCATATAAAGATGAGCGCCACGGCGAGGAGGGCGATGCCACAAATCACAAATCCACTTCCAAACCGGACGTCGGCGTCGCCGAAGATCAGGCCGCCGCGTAAGCAGAGGTAGCCGCCGTAGAAGAGCATGGCTGCCATGGTGAGAATTGCGAGGCGGCCGATGATTTCCCTGACGGGCTTGCTCATGGTTGTGGTTGAAGTGTTACCACCAGGGACGCCAGCCGCCACTACGTGTTGGCTCCACTGGGTCGGGATTTTCCCACAACGTCATTTTTGGCGGCGGCCCCATGAACCTTGCGATTGCATCGACGGAAACGACTGCTGCGACGACCAATAGGCCGCCGAGTACAAGCAGAACAATCGCGATGCATGTGATGACGTCAGCGGCGGCGTTGCTCCTGGATGCGGGCATGGTTCGCGCGTAGGACATGCACTTTGCGCCGGCCCAGATGATCGGACAGGCTATGGCCAAGAGGGTTGCACGACCGATGATTTCACGCGTGAGCTTGTGCATGCTTATGCGACGAACACAGGCGGCGGAACGTAGCTGCTGCGAACGCGGCCGCTGGGATCGGTACTGCTTTTGAGATCGCAGGGATGTGCTTCGGAGCCTAAGTCGAAGTCGGTGCGGTAGGCGTCGGCGAGCTCCTGCATTTCCTGCGGCGTGAGGTCGGGCTTGGAGGTGGACTCGGCGGCTTCCTTGATCTCTTCCTTGTTGATGAGGGTTGCGGTGACGCTGGTGAGGGCCGGGTCCATCAGGAGCCATTTGCAGGCGAGTTGGTGGACGTTCATGCCGTGGCGGTCTGCGTAGGTGCGGACTTTTTCCAGCTTTTTGAGGCCGTAGGTTTTCCAGGCGTCGTCGCGGAATTTGCGGTGGTCGTTGGCGCCGATGACCGTTTCGGCCGTGAGCTTGCCTTTGAGGATGCCGCTGTTGTCGTGGACGCGGGCGAGGACGCCGCCGCCGGTGGACCGGGCGACTTCGCAGAACTCGCGGCCGGGAGCTTGTTCGAAAAGGTTGTAGACGGTTTGGACGGCCTTGCAGTTGTGGTCGAGCATGGCCTTGACACCCTCTTCGCGCCAGCCGATCGCGGGGCCGAGGCTGACACCCCAGACTTTGATCTTTCCTTCGTCGCGAATCTTGTCGAGCTCCGCGAACAGGTCGTCGCGGAATTGGGGGAGCTTGATGTTGTGGGCCATGTAAATGTCGATGGTTTCGACATCCATCCGCTTCAGGGAGGCTTCGAGGGCCTGGCGCAGAAATTTCGGGGAGAAGTCCTGCTTTCGCTCGCGGTGCGAGCCCTGATCTCCTGGATCGGTGTGCCAGTCGTAGCCGAACTTGCCGCCGACCTCGACTTTGTCGCGGCCGACCTGCTTTACGAATTTGCCCATGATGTTTTCGGCCCGGCCGTTGCCGTAGGCGTCGCCGTTATCAAAGAAGGTGATGCCCTGGTCGTAGGCATACTGCATAATCTCGACGCCTTCGGTTTCGCTGAAGTCACCCCACCAGTTGACGCCAACCACCCAGCAGCCAAAAGCGATGGCTGAGAGTTCGAGATCGGTATTTCCAAGCTTACGACGTTCCATAATTTGCCTCGTTTTGGTTCGATCAGTTTACGACCTGATGATAGCGAGAATCGGGAGGGTTGTCAGGTAGAATGCCGCCGATGGCGACGGAACCATTCGTTCAGATTTTGTCGGTGGAAGACCCTCGGGTTGCGCCGTATCGCCATTTAAAAGACCGGGATTTGGCGCAGGACGGTGGCAGATTCATTGCTGAGGGGGAGTTTGTGGTGCGCCGGCTGCTGGTGTCGAATTATCCGGTCGAGTCGGTGCTGCTGGCGACGCGACGGGTGGAGGAGATCGCGCCGCTGGTTCCAGAGGGCGTTGCGGTTTACGTGGCCGATTCTTCTGTTGTGAATGGAATTCTTGGGTATCGGTTTCACGCGGGCATCATGGCGGTGGGTAAACGCAAGCCGGCGGTGCGGCTGGATGATGTTGCGCCGCTTTGGGGAGAGCGGGTGACGGTGGTGATTGCGCCGGATGTTGCCAACGCCGAGAATATGGGGGCGCTGATTCGGGTGTCGGCCGCTTTTGGCGTGAACGCATTGGTACTTGGGCCCCAGTCGTGCGATCCGTTTTACCGGCAGTCGATCCGCGTTTCGATGGGTACGATTTTTCATCTGCCGATCATCGAGTCGGCCGATCTGCTGCACGATTTGTATGAGCTGCGGGAGGTGTGGGGGATGGATCTGGCGGCGACGGTTCTGGCGGAGGGGGCCGAGGAACTGGCGAGCGCGAGACGCCCGGCGCGACTTGGCCTGTTGTTTGGGAACGAGGCGCAAGGGTTGGGGGCGGAGATTGTCGCGGCGTGCAATCGGCGAATCACGATCCCGATGCGGCTGGGAACGGATTCGCTGAATGTGGCGGTGTCGGCGGGGATTATTCTCTATCACTTCACGCAACTTCAGAAGTGACGGGCGCTCATGCCGTCAGGTCGAGATGACTGGGCGGATTTTCTTCATCATCTTCAGAATCGGGCGTGTGATGCTCGGGTTGTTGATCAGGTCTTCGGCGGCCCTGATCGTTGGTTTCGTTGATGGCTTCGGCGCTTTCCACCGTAAGCTCGAGTTGGTCGCCCTGGAGGGCGGAATTTCGGCCTAGATTTCGGACGCGACGGAGCTGGCGCTCCTTTTCGGCGGCGGTCCGGTTTTGCGCCAGGACGCTGCCGATGACGTATCCGGTCAGTGGATTGATCTGGCTCATAAACCGCCCGTGCGGTGGCGAAACACCTGTATTTCGTATATCGGGCGGATTGTGCGCTGTTCGGTACGAAATCTGCGCCATGTAAAATAGTGGCTTTTAGTGGGGCTTTTCGGGCGGAAGGTTGGCGGAGAGATAGTCCAGGACCTTGAGCCCGAGTGCGTGGCCGGCTTTTTCAAGGGCTTTCTTGGAGGCAATGTTCTCGGAGATGTCCACGGCGCGGGTCGTTTCCTTGTCGGCGATGACGATTCGGCCATCCTTGCGCTGAATGACATTCATCTCGACATGTGCGCTGGAACTGAAGAGGCCGCCGATTTTCACGGCGGTGTCGCTTGAGCCGTCCCCGGTGATGATGATGTCAACGTTGGCCAACTCCTGAGGCCATTGCGCGCCCTTGGTCTTGTCGATGTCCTTGAGCCAGTCGGTCAGCCGATTGGCGGCGACGTCCTTGACTGTGATTCCGGCCTGGGTGAGAAGAAGCTTGATCTCGGTCTCGGCGGCAGGATCGGCCCGCAGCTCGGGCTTGGCGATGACGTGTTCGGTGATGACGACTGCGACGACGGGGAGAGCAAGGGTGGCGAGCCTTGCCTTCAACGCCGGCATCGGATCTTTGACGATGTCATCGTCGGCGGTGAGCCTGGGGCCGACTTCGCGGATTCGGGCGGTCAGCCGTTCGGCAAACTGGAGCGCGAGAGCGGCGGGGTCATCGCCTACTTTCGACTTAACCAGCACACCTTCCACCAGGCTCGTCTCGGTTCCGATCAACTTCGCGGTGATGAAAAACTGATCTCCGAGAGTAAAGGCCTTGCCGGTGACGATGATGCGAGCGCCGACGAGCTTGCCGACTTTGACGGCGTCGGCGTTGCTGACCAGGCCGGTGAGAGCGAGTTCCTGTTCACGCAGGGAGCGGTTCAAATCTTCTCGATCGATGAGAGAAAAACCGGGACTGCCCTGCATGGTTCCCACCACTACGCTGCTTAACTGCTTCGCAAAGTCGGCATTTCCGGGGACGGCAACTTCAAAGTCGACGATTGCGACGGTCAGTTTTCCGCTGCCCTGCACGGCCGAGGTGGCGGGAGCCGGTCGTGTCGCAGGAGGTTTGCCTGAGACGGGAGTCAAAGCAAAACCTAGAGCAACACAGAGCGCGAGCGGGGCTGCGCAGAATATGGATTGCCGGTTACTGGTCATGGTGCGGTCCCGAATTGTAGCACGTATGGATGAGCTTTCTTATCCGGAGTTGCGGGTGTGGCAGCCGATATTGAAGCGGATCGCGCCGTCTGCGGGGTTTGGGTGCCGCTTTTTGGTTGCTCCAGCGGGCTCAGAAGATAATCGACAGCATTGGCAAGGAGGATTTGGCTTCGCGGATCGGTATCCCATGGGCCGAGCGGAATCTGGCAATAAATCGTTCGGCCAATGCTCGAGCTCCTGGAGATCAAAAGACTATCCACGGAGAGCGGTTGCGCATCTGGTTGTTCCCGCGGCCAAAAGGTGAGCGGGCGGCCGACGTCGTTTAGGGGGAGACGGAGTGGAGCGAGGTCCTGACCTGGATGAAGCCAGGTTGAGAGGTCATCGGGTTGAAGGCCGTCAAAAAGCGGATGATCGGTTATCCATTTGAGGCTAGATGGCCTGGCTCGTTGGACGACTTCGTAGCCGCCGAGAGATTTGACGCGGCGTTGTTCAAAGACGAGCACGCGCGCGCCGGCGTTTTCCTGGAAATAGAGTGGGGCCTGGAAGAGCGGATTTGGGTCGAGCATATTGGGACCGACGAGGATTACGTCCGCCGGCACAGTCTGCAGGCGGCTGACAGAATTGACACTCAAGGCCGTCACATCGTTTGCGGCAAATAGCTTTGGGAGGCCGTCGGGACGGTCGATGATCACGACGCGATGGTTTCGGAGTAGCCGGGGGACATCCGTGAGAAGATCATTGGGAAAGAGTTGCACCTTGAGTTCACCGCGTTCCAATTCTGCTGCGCCATCTCTCTTGATCACCCGATAAGCAAGCCTCGCGGTTATCTGCGTTCGCACTTCTGGCGGCACGAATCGAATTGTTGCAGGTTTGTCGCCGTTGAGCGCGACCTTACCACTCGCCAGACTGACTTGGCCGACGGACAGGTCCCAAGAAAAGTCCGCTGCGGGCAGCTCCCCCGAGGCTGCCCAGCGAGCGTTAATTTCCGTTTCGTGGCCTCCGAACCAGTACCCTTGGTTGGAAAGTGCCACAATGATCAGCACGGCGGCCTTCATTGCCCTCCCCGAGGCAGCACAGATCTGGCGAAAGCAACCTGAAGCCGGTACTCGCCTGCGTTGCTGGCGAGTTTGCCGGCGGTCAGGTTGGCGTCTTCCGCTAGCGTGAGGCGCGTAGCGAGGGCGGCGATTAACTCCTGATCGGACCCATGTAATTCGGCGGAGATGCCAAGCCGCGTTGGCGTCTGCACGGATGTACTAATGTGATAGTGGAACGACTGGCCGTCTCGTAACGGGATGGTGAGATCGGCGGGTTGGCCGGGAATGATGACCAGATCAGACTTTGTAAGTATTGATGGATGGCCGTGAGACACTACATCGTCACGTAATAACGTCATGCGCAGAAGGAGGACGGGTTGATCGGCCGACGTGACCGAAGGGCCCATGCCCACGTCGGAAGCGCCGTCGGAGAGCATCACCCAGCTTGCGCGGCGATCGAATACTTCGCTAACCCGTTCGAACGTTTTTACGGCGGTGGCGATATCAGTGGTGGTGAGCGGAGCGGCTGATGGGGGAAGGACGCCAGCCACCGTTGGGTTCGACGAAGGGTGGCGACGACCGATTTCAAGACAAATTGTGCCGACGACCAACATCGCCGCAATGGCACTGGCCCATGGAATCCATTGACGCCTGGCAACGACGGATGGAATGGAACGACGTTCGAAAGCGGCCCAACCGCCAGTGGGGGGCGTTGTTTCGGGCGGCTCGAGCAGGACGTGCAACCGGTCAAAATCGGCGGCCGCTTTTTGACACTCCGCACAGGTTTGCAGGTGTGTGAGTGCCTCGGCGGACCGAAGGCGTGTTTCGGCATCCCAGCCGAGTTCGAGGAGGATTTCACGTGTCTGATCGCACTGCATAATTAACCTGGGTTATACGATTCCCAGTCTTCCAACAGTTTGCGAAGTTCTTCCATTCCCTGATGCAGCCGTCTTGAAACCTCGGACGCGCTGCATCCCACCAGTTTCTGTACTTCCTTGCCCGGCATGCCGTCCATCACGCGCAACGTAACGACCAGCCGATTCTTCTCCGGCAACTTCTGGAGCGCATCAATGACCGAGTCACGGAGGCTGTTGCTCTCCGAGGGCCCAGAGGTAATCGGCTGATGAGCGCCACGTTCATTCATCGCGCGACGCTCGGCTTTCCTCCGGCGCGCGAGTTGAAGGCTTTCGTTAATAATGACGCGCGCCAGCCAAGCCTTCAACTTTGGTGGCTCGCGAGGTAATTCATCTTGACCACAGGCTTTAGCGAAAGCGTCCTGGCAGATGTCTTCGCTGGCACCCGCGTCGCGCAAGATGTTCCAAGCGAGTCGGTAATAAAGACGCCCGTGCTCCTGGAGGGAAGCGATCAGGCTGTCATGCCACGGGCTCCGATTCTCTTTGCTGAACACCTTTGCATATATGATGCATGAGTCCGCTTTTTTTTTCCGGAATATTCGCAAGAGCAGTTTATCCGAGATAAAGAGGATCGTTCGCGCGGGGAATAAAGCGGCAGACCTGAGGCGATACGTTCGCGGTTTGGATGTGTTGCGGAGGGCAATCGCGGATCAAGCGTCGGCGATAATCAGACGGCATCCGGCGTCTTCAATTGCTTTGCGGTGGGGATCGGACAATTGGCTGTCGCTGACGACGATGTCGACGTCGGAGAGATTGCACAGGCGCGCGAGCGCCTGCTGGCCGAACTTTGAAGAGTCGGCGAGCAGGATGACTTCCTGCGCCTTCTCCATCATGCGTTTCTCGGCCTCCACGAGCAGCAGGTTCTGGTTGTAAACAGCGCCTTCGTGGATGCCTGCGGTGCTGAGGAACATGGTCTTGGTGTGGACGCTGGCGAGCATGGCCTCGGCGGCGGGGCCGAGGAGGACGCCGTAGCGTGGATACATGAGGCCGCCTGTGAGGATGAGTTCAACGTTTTCATCGTTGAGGAACAGATTGGCGATGGGAAGCGAGTTGGTGACGAGTTGGAGGGATAGGCCGAGCAGTTCCTGGGCGAGGTAAAAGGTGGTGGTGCCGCCGTCGATGAGAATCGTCTGGCCTGCCGTGACGAACTTTTTGGCGGCGCGGGCGATCTGGCGTTTAGCATCCAGGTGGTAACTCATCCGCTGGTCGAAGGCGTAGGGTCGTGGGGAGGCGCTTTGATCGCCCACCCAGATGACGCCGCCATGGGTGCGCTTGACGAGGCCGCGCTGTTCGAGGTTTTCGACGTCGCGGCGAATGGTGGACTGCGAGACGTCGAGTTCTTTCGAAAGCGTTTCCAGGTCGATCATGCCGCGGGAGGCGATCAATTCCTGGAGGCGGGTTTGGCGGACAACGATGAGCATAGGGTTAGGAGCTGGTGCCGTTGGTGCTGCCGATGCGGTTGCGGAAGTAGGCTACGCGTTCTGCTCCTGTGAGTTTATTGAAGTCGATGCGTGGCGACTGCGCGCGTTTTGGTGACGTGGCAATCGAGGTGGTTGCGGCGGGCTTGGCTTTTTGTTCAGTTTTGGCAGCGGGCTTAGGCTTAGTTCCGGTGTTGGCGGAATAGGCGCTGGCGGTGGCCGTGGGCTCCATGTCTTCCTTGAGGGGGCGGATCGGTTTGAGCTTCATCTTTTCGAGGTCACCGTGATAAGCCTTGACCGCTTCGGCGGCTTCGATTTTGCCGTCAGCGATGGCGCGAAGGTAAGTGATGAAGGTGAGCTGGTGCTCGCAGGTGTTGATCTTTCGGCCGAAGAGGGCAGCGCGTGCGCCGTGTTTCTTCGCGTCCTGGAGGAGGAAGAAGGCGTCGAAGGTGGTGCCGCTGGAGCCGCCAAGAATGCCGGGGACGAGTTGGGGGTCGTAGGCGACGAGCGCTTCCATGGCGGCTGGGCCGTGGTAGGGCATTTTCAGGAACAACGGGCGGCCATGGCTCGGGACGCCGGCGAGGGTGCGGGCGATGGCGTCGTTGATGAATTTGCCGACGTCGCGCGGGCAGGCGTGGCCGCAGGCGTTGGGGTCGAACACTTCGAGGAAGTGGCGAAAGCCTTTGGTTTCGGCCTCGATACGGAAATCACGGTACGCCTGGAGTGTGTTGTAATCGAAGGCGATGTCGTTGTTCAGGGTGATGGAATAGAGGCCAAGATCCGAGCCGAGGGATCGTTCTTCGAAGGTCGGGTTGACCCGGCCGGACTGGATCTGGTCGATGGTGGCGGTGCGGAAGGGGCGAGAGGGCTCGGTGATGTAGGCCCCGCCCGAGAGGACGTGAATGTCGGTGGTGTCGTTGGCACGGCAGGCGGGGGTGACGTGAGAATCAGTGAAGAGGCGTTCCTTGATGGCGAGAAGTTCGCCGGAGCTTGCGGACATCAGCATGATGTCGACGAGGCCCTGTTTGACGATCTCTCGCATCTGGTCGCGGTATTCGGCGAGGGAGCGCATCTTGCCGGTGTGCGGGTTGACGCCGGGTGAAGCGACGCCGAACGCCATGTCGGCGTCCTTCGCGTCGGCGAGGATGAAGTCTTTCGCGCTGTGGGGGTCGCGGCGAATGTTGGCGATCTTGGTGTCGAGTGATTTACGCATGGGTCACATCTCTTGAACTACTTGGCTTTTTGAACTTCTGCGTACGTCGCGTCAAGTTGCTTGGAGCCGCTCTGGATGCCACTGAGCTCTTTTGGCCAAAGTTCAATTTCGTAGCGTTTCAACACGCCTTGCCGGCCGATCAGAGTAGGGAGGCTGGTGCAGGTGTTGCGGATGCCGTATTCGCCGGTGAGCTGGGTGGAGACCGGCATGATCTTGGGTTGATCGAGGCAGATGGTGTGGACGACTTCGGCGATGGTGAGGCCGACGGCCCAGCCTGCGCCGCCTTTGAGCTTGATGCATTCAGCGCCGCTGGTCTTGGTGCGGTCAAAGACGCGCTGCTGGAGTGCTGTGTTGAAGTTGGGGAACTTGAGGAGCGAGACGCCGCCGGCGGTGGCGCTGGACCAGACCGGGATCATGGAGTCGCCGTGCTCGCCGAGGATGAGGGCCTTGATCTGCGACGGCGGGAGCCCGGTTTCGAGGGCGATCAGAGAGCGGAAACGGGCGGTATCGAGCTGGGTGCCCAAGCCGATGGTCTTCTTCGGATCCCACTTCAGGTGATCGATGGTGAGGCGGGTGAGGATGTCGACGGGGTTGGAGACGATGAAGATGATCGCGTCTTTTTTCAACCCGGCGGTTTTGAGTGAATCGAGAACGCCCTTGAAGAGCTGGACGTTGCGGTTGATCAGATCGAGGCGCGATTCGTCGGGCTTGCGGCGAAGGCCGGCGGTGATGACGACGACGTCGGAGTCGGCGGCTTTGTCGTAGCCGCCGGCGTAGATCTTCTGATCGCCGGCGACGCTTGCGCCGTGGAGGAGGTCAAGGGCTTCACCTTGCGCCATTTGTTCGTTGGCGTCGAGGAGGTGGAGTTCGGAGATGAGGCCGGCACATTGCATGGCGAAGGCCGCGTTGGAGCCGACTCTTCCGCCGCCGCCGATGATGGAGACTTTCATGGTTTACTTCCTTAAGCGTTCACGTTCGTTATGCCGCGGCCATGATCTGGTCGGTGATGGTCTGGACCAGTTGTTCGAGATCGTTTTCGGAGAAGTTGCTGGGGATCATGGAGTCGATCGCGTTGGAAAGCGGTGATGCTGATTTAGGAGCGCTGCTCTTGGGGGCGGGAGCGGTTCCGTCGCCGACCGACATGCGCCCTCGCGTGGCGACTTCGCTGTTGACGCGGGAAATGAAATCCGCGGAGCAAGTCATCTTGTCCATGCCGGCGTCGACGCGGGCGTCCTGCAGGCCAAAGCGAGTCTTGAGTGCGAGCAGTTCTTTCATCTCATCCGAGGCGAGTGGGCGGATGCTGCCGACCTGCTTGGCGAGGATGAGGATGCGGGCGTAGGCGTCGACAATTTCAAGCTGGTAATAGGCCTGTTCAAGTTCCGTGCTGTAGCAAACGACACCGTGACTTTGGAGCAAAATCGTGTTGGAGTCTTTGACGTACGGCAGGATTGATTCACCCAGCCGTGTGTCGCCCGGCGTGACGTACTTGGCGGTCTTGACCGCGCCGAGAAACACTTCGGCCTCGGGATGAATGCACGTCGGAAGCTCGACACCCGCGACCGCGAACGCTGTCGCGTGCGGCGGATGACTGTGAATGACCGCCTTGATCTCGGGGCGCGCCTTGTAGATCGCCAGGTGCATCAGAATTTCGCTGGTGCGCTTGCGCTTGCCGGAGATCTGCTTGCCTTCCATGTCGACTACGCAGAGATCGTCGGGCTTCAGGTTGCCCTTGCTGATGCCGGTGGGCGTGCAGAGGATGCGGTTTTCGCCGATGCGGTAGGAGTGGTTGCCTTCGTTGCCGCCGCAGAAGCCTTTGAGCCAGATGCGCCGGCCGATGTCGCACATCTGTTCTTTCAGCTTCCATTCGCTGACGCGGTTGACCGCGGTGCCGTTGCCGTTCTTGCTGCCGTTGCCGGTGGTTGTGTAGGCCATATGAAGTTCCTAGTTCTTAGTTTCTGCCTGGCTATCGATATCGAACCTGATTTGTGCGTGATCGAGGATTGCTGCGTTGTAGGCGTCGAGGGGGACGCGCTTCTCTGGATAAAAGGGCATGGTCGCTTCGCGGCTCTCGGTGAAGGCGATGAGGTCGCCGTTGCCCGCGCCCAGATTGTCGTACACGACGACGAATTCGGAGGACTGACGGGGCTGCCCGGAGAGGGAGAAGCGATCCTGAACGGCGACGATGAAAAATCGGCCACCGACGAGGGTGTCGTAGGTGCGGTTGAGACAGATTCGGCCGACGACTTTGCCTATGCGCATGACGTCAGCTCCCCAAGCTCTTGCTTGACTTCGTCTCTGAGATTGCGACTCGCCTTGAGGAATCGGGAGAGCATGTTGCGCACCTGCGGAAGCGTGTGATACGGATGCTCGATGATGAGGACGTTGGCGGCGACCAGTTGCACACCCTGTTCTACCGATGCGCGGCAGGTGCCGAGGATGGCGCGGATGGAGGGGCAACGGTTGGCGTAAACAATCGCGGCCGCGCCGGATTGAACGAGCAGTACGCCACCGGCGGCCCGGGCGTTCTTGATCTCGCTGGCGAGGCGCTTGACGACTTTGACAATCTGCTTGGCCTCGGCGGGGATGTCGATGGGCTGGAGATTCGTTTCCCGTGCCTCGGCGGCGAGTGCAGCTTTGGACGCGCCGCACGGGCCATCGCACCACCAGAGGAAGCCGCCGACGGTTGGGGTGGAGGCGGTGTTTGTAAAAGCGGCCGGTTCCGGTGCGGAAGCTGGCGCGGTCGTGGCCGGCGCGGGCGAACCATTCTGGCCGTACTCGATCTTGATGCGCTTCTGGCGCAGCCAGTCGTTGGCCAATGGTGTGACGCGCGACCCGACGGGCAACGTGACGTGCCCGTTGCTCTTGTGCAGGTCTTGAAGTTGACGCGTCGTGAAAATCATTGGCGTTCGTCCGCAATTCCGATGATGAACCATCGCACGGGGCTCTTGTCGTCGCCGATCAGTTCGCGTGCGCCTTTGCCGTCGCTGTTCAGGATGACGGTCTGGCCCAGTCCCGAACCGAGTTTGTCCACTGCGATGACCGGGTCAGCCTCCGGGTCGCGGGCGTTGTTCAGTGGCTGCACGATCACCATCCGCCATCCGTTGAGAGACGGGTGTTTGATGGTGGAAGTCGCGTGGCCTATGACGGTTCCTAGTTGCATGTGTACAAGGCTCAGATCATGCGGAGGCTGTTTGTCAGCATCAGCCGGCGGTAACGGGTGAAGGTTAGCGGGCTGGTGATGCCCTCGCCGGTTGGCGTCGCGATGGAGTAGCTGAGGTAGCCCTGGCCGCCGAGTCCGAGGCCGGCCATCGATGGGCCGTTTGCGACGAAGACAGTGACATTGGCGCGGCGGCCGAACTTGGTGATGGTGTCGAGGTTCCGCGAATGGATCAACGCCGTGTGGCGATAGCCGTGTTCGGATTCGATCGCCTTGTCCATCGCCTCTTCCACGTTTTTGACGCGGACGAATGGGACGAAGGGTATCATCTGCTCTTCCTGGACGAACGGATGATCGAAGTCAGTTTCGCCGACGAGAAGCTGCGTGGAAGGTGGCACGCGGACGCCGGCGATTTCGGCCAGCACGGATGCGTCCCTGCCGACCAGTTCCTTGGCGACGTGCGGCTTGCCTTCCTTGTCGAAGGTAAACGCCTTCTTGGTGAGAGCGGCGATCTGGCTGGCATTGAGGATGTAGCCGCCATGCTTTTCCATGGCCGACATCAGCTTGTCGAAAACGCTCTCGACGCAGAAGACCTGCTTTTCGCCGATGCAGAGCAGGTTGTTGTCGTAGGCCGCGCCTTTGACGATCGACGACGCGGCGTTTTGAAGGCAGGCTGTTTCGTCGACGACGACAGGCGGGTTGCCTGGCCCGGCGACGATGGCACGCTTGCGGGCCTGGAGTGCAGCACGGGCGACGGCGGGGCCGCCGGTGACGACCAGCAGGGGGATGCCGCGGTGATTGAAAATCTCGTCGGCCGTTTCGAGAGTCGGCGGCACGATGCAGGTGATGAGGTGCTCGATACCGAATTTCTGCGAGATGACCTTGTTGTATTCGCGGACCGCGTGGGCGGCGCAGTTGACGCCGCTCGGGTGGGCGTTGGCCACGATGGCATTGCCGGAGGCGATCATGTTGATTGCGTTGGCCGAGAGGGTCGGCACGCTGTGGGTGACGGGAGTGATGATGCCGATGACGCCGAACGGGGCGAATTCTTCGAGGCAGACGCCGTTCGAGCCGCTGGTGGCGTTGGTCTTGAGAAACTCGACGCCGGGCACCAGCTCGAGAATCTGCAGCTTCTCGATCTTGTGATCGAGCCGGCCGATCTTGGTCTCCTTCAACTCCATCTCGCCCCACGCCCGGGCGTTCTGCTTGGCGGTGGACTTGATGAGCTTCACGATCGCATCGCGGTCTTCGAGCGGAAGGCGCACGAGCTTCTTCTGGGATTCGGTCGCGGCGCTCACGCAGTCGTCGACTTTGTCGAAGATGCCGAACTGCCCGATCGGGTCCTGGATTCTGTGGGGATGGCGCAGGCTTTCGCGCCCCATAGGTTCGTTGGCGGCCTTGTCTTCGCCGGCGCGAACGCCCGTAAAGGCGGGCCGAGCGTTGCGGTTGCCCAGCCGCTTCATCACCTCGGCGACAACGTCCTGGACTAGCATCTGATTCATGGTGACTTCCTCTGATCAGCAAACACGGATGTTCCGCGTTTGCTGCTTCTATCCGTTGGCCTGATAGAACGTCTTGCCGCCAATTTCCGCGGTATCGACGATTCCCACGATGACCGCGTCGGCCGGCAGGTTCTTGGTCACATCCGTCATGCGGGCGCTGGAGCCCTGGACGATAAGCACGAGCTGCCCTTCACCGGCGCCGACCGAGTCGAGCGCAACGATGGCCCGGCCGGTGTTGCCCAGCGAGGCCGGCTGCTTCGTCGTCTCGTCGAACTTCACGTTCAACGGCTCAACGACGAACAGCTTCTGGCCGTTCAGGCTTTTGTCCTTCTGGCTGGCCACGATGTGACCTGTGACGCGGGCGAGAAACATATTGACTCCGTAGGGGCGTCAGATATCGATCACGGCGAACGCGCGGTTCGCCGATGCTCAGCCCATCTTTGCCACATCAGAATGCGGGCGGGGGATGACATGAACGCTGACGACTTCGCCAACCCGGCCGGCGGCTTCAGCGCCTGCATCAACCGCGGCGCGAACCGCGGCGACATCGCCCTTAAGCGTGATCGCAACCAGGCCGCTGCCGACCTTGTGCTGATCCACGAACGTGACATTAGCGGCCTTGAGCGCCGCATCGAGGGCCTCGACGGCCGCCACGATGCCCTTGGTCTCGATCAATCCGATTGCTTCACCGTTTGCCATGGGGGACTCCAGAAAAAGTTGCTAGTTGCTAGTTCTTCGAATTCGTCAGCACTGCCAATGTCTGGCGTGCGACAATCAGTTCTTCGTTGGTGGGCAGCACCCAGATCTCCGCGTTGGATTCAACGCTGCTGATCTTCGTCTCGCTGCTCCGTACATTGTTCTTGTTTTTGTCGAGCTCGATGCCGGCGAAGCCAAGGTTGCGGCAGACCGCTTCGCGAAAGGCGATGCCGTTCTCGCCGATGCCGCCCGTGAAGACCAGTGCATCGCAGCCGCCCAGAATGACCAGATACGACCCGATGTATTGCCGCACCGCTTCAACGAAGGCATCGATGGCGAGCTTTGCACGGGCGTCGCCGGCCGTCGCGGCCTTTTCAATATCCCGCATGTCGTTGGAAACGCCGCTCATTCCAAGCAGGCCGCCTTCCTTGCCGAGCTTGCGGAAGATCTCTTCCAGGCCGAGCCCATGCTTGGTCAGTTTCTGCAAAGCGAACGTATCGAAATCGCCGACGCGATTGTTCTGCGGCAGGCCCGACTGCGCCGTCATCCCGAACGAATTGGCGACCGATTGGCCATTGTCGATGGCGCAGACGGAAGACGAACCGCCAAGGTGGCAACTGATGACCCGCCGTGCATCGGGATTCAGTTCCCGCATGCGCGTCGCAACATAGCGGTGGCTCGCGCCATGAAAGCCGTACCGGCGGATGCCAAGTGTTTCGGTCCACTCATGCGGGATCGCATAAATCTGCCGTGCCAGCGGAATCGTCTGATGAAACGCCGTCTCAAATGCCGCGACTTGCGGCGTCTTCGGCATCTTCTCGCGAAACGCCTTCATCGCCGCGATATACGGCGGATTGTGCGCCGGCGCGACATCCGAAAACTGCTCCATCGTGGCGATCACTTCATCGGTGACGCGCACCGCGCCGGAGATCGGCCCGCCGTGGACGGCCTTGAAGCCGATCGCATCGGGAGCGTGCTCGAGCGTCGGCAGCATCTCGTCGATGACGTCGCCGTGTGTGCGGTAGGGGGAGCCCGGCTGGCCGATCCGCTCATAGCCGCCCTTGGCGAGTTCCAGACCATTGGCGTTCATGTCCAAAAGCTTGAACTTGAACGAGGTGGAACCGAGATTGGCAACGAGGATCAACATGGGCGGCGGTGTAGGGGCGAAGCTTGTCTTCGCCCGCCTTGCATTTGCAGGGATCTTGCTACGGCGGGCCTACAGTACAGATACGCCTGCGGGAGCGCTGAATGCCTTGATGAGGTCATCGTGCGGACGTGCGATGACATGTGCCGCGACGAGCTCGCCAACGCGGCCTGCCGCTTCTGCACCAGCGTCAACTGCCGCCTTCACGCTGCCGACATCGCCGCGCACGATCGTCGTGACGAACGCGCCGCCGATCTGGAGGGTCTTGACGATTTCAACATTGGCGGCCTTGCCCATCGCGTCGGTTGCCTCAACGAGGCCGACCCAGCCCTTGGTTTCGATCATGCCGATCGCGGTGCCAGAGACGCCGTTTCCATTTCCGTCTGCCATTGTGATCTCCTGAGAAGGACGCGGGATTGCCCGCGCCGCTTTAGGTTGTTGGTTGTTTTTACTTCTTTGCAGTCACAAGGCCGCGGTCGGATGCAGCAGCGCTGGTTCCGACTTTGGACTTGGGCATCAGGCCCACGAGTTCGTCGTGCGGCCGGGCGATGACGTGCACGGCGATGACCGAACCGACCCGGCCGGCGGCTTCAGCGCCGGCATCGAGGGCGGCCTTCACGGCGGCGACATCACCTTTCACGAAGGCGGTCACCATGCCGCTACCGGCTTTGTCCCAGCCGAGCATCTGTACGTTGGCTGCCTTGAGCATTGCGTCGGTCCCTTCCATCAGGGATACGAGGCCTTTGCACTCCAGCAGGCCGAGGGCTTCCATGGGCATAAAAGGTCCTTTCTTGGGAGGTTGCTTGTATTGCGTTGCTTGTTTACTTGATCAATTCCATCCGGGTGGCGGTGTCCAGATCGCAGGCATTGCCTTCGTCGGTGTCGATGTGGACTTCGAGGATCACTTTGGGGTGGTAGCGGACGACAAGGTTGTCAAAGGTGACGCCGCAAGGGCCGTCGATTTTCAGTTTAAGTCGGCCGCCGTCCTGGACACCGTAGTACGCCATGTCTTCGGTCGACATGTGAATGTGTCGTTCGGCGCGAACAACGCCGCGGCTAAGGTTCACTGCGCCCTTTGGGCCGAGGATCGTGCAGCCCGGCGAGCCGTCGTGGTTGCCGCTAATGCGAAGCGGAAGCTCGATGCCGAGATAGACTCCATCGGTGTAGCTAAGCTCCACCTGCGAGTAGTTCCGGACCGGGCCGAGGATGCGGACGTTGGGAATAATGCGTTGGCGCGGGCCAACGACCGTGACCGTCTGTTCCGAAGCGAATTCGCCCTGCTGATAAAGGTCTTTAAGCTTGGTCAGTTTCGACCCAGGGCCAAAAAGCACTTCTAGGTCCGCCTGTGTCACGTGCATATGCCGGGCGGAGACATTAACGACCAATGGATGAGGTGGGCCGCCAGCTTGCAGCGGCATCGAGGCGTGCCGCTCAACGGCCGGCGGGGGAGTCGTTCGGCCGCGCAGACGCTCTAAAAGCACTTCGCGAACCAGCGTTTCAACTTCGTTGCGATTCAAGGATCTTGTTGCCTCAGCCACCATGCGTTTCAACTCCTGTCAATCAACGGCAGAAGCTTCCACTATTTTCCAGAACCTGTCAAGTTCGTTCAAATTTTTCTGCTCCTCGGCCTGCTTGCGCTGCTCTTCGGCCTGCCGCTGTTGTGCTTCGGACCCTCATGTCCGCTGGGGTCCAGCTTGTTGACCGGGTTGTTGTTCACATACGCAAAGAGATTGTCCCCGCCGGCCTGCCGGATGGGGTCTTCGCTCAGGAAGCGGGCGGTGGCGGCATCGTAGTAGCGGCCTCCCTTGTCGCTGTTGCCGCTTCCCAGCAGGTAAAGCTCGTTTCAAAGTCCAGGTGGCCCAGTCCACTGCGCCATAGTGGGTGAGGGTCGAGAAAATCTCCGGAGCGTTACCCTCTTCGGATGTTCCATCTGAAGTTTGCGAGGCGTTCATCGTGACTCCTTGTGTGGGATGTCCGACGCGTCTGCGCTCCTCGCCCGGCCTGTCACCAGTCGACCTGATACGGAGCCCTCGCCGCGATGATTTGCCTTGTGAAGGCACGGCCTCACTATGTGAAGGCAAAGTCACGCCTTGGGGCGGTGTTCTCTTGGACTTCTGGACAGGCGCCGCAACGAGGACCGGTGATCTTAGAAAAAGCCTCTTGGGCTTGGGGTCGGGAGACCGTGACCGCGTCGTGGCGTCGGGAGCAGATTCGCCGCCAATATCAGGAGCAACGATAACCATGGAAGAGCTGCGTGGAACTGCCGGCAAAACCGGCGACAGTTTATTCACATTGTCCGATTTTTCGATCGCCGAGTTATCCACAATGCCGCTGCGCTTTTGCTCCCTGACGGGTCGCTGCGCGGCATCATGGATAACGTCGGAAAGGGTATCAGGGGTCGGGAGTACTCCCGACCCGTTAGAAATCAATGATGTGGAATGGGTGACGCCGGAACAGTTGGCGGGCGCAGCGGGGGTGCTGCGGGAATTGGTTCTGGCGAACGATGAGCGCGTCGAGCCGATGGTTGCGACTTATGCGCTGCGGAGTAATGAGATGGAGTCGGCGGCGGCGGAGGAGGTTGCTCAGGACCTGCTGGATGTGGCCGGGATTGCGGAGTATCCGCGGGGGTGCGGGGTGGAGTGGATGACGCTGGAGGTGAACTGGTGAGCGGATGACGTTTCGGAGGCGCGATCTTTGGAGAGTGATCGACGGGAATTCGCCGGGAACGAGACGTTGCCATCATCGTTGCCCGCGATTGATGGAGTTGAGGTTGTCTATCTTAAGGGGCTGGATGAGAACCGCGTTGACGGATATATGGGGATGGCGTTTTCGGCGCGATGTGTTCGTGTGGTGGGTGAAGGCGGCACAGCGGATTGCATTGCTTTGGCGGGAGATACTGGCGGGTGAGATGGCGGGATGTC
>JBBRHH010000030.1:0-21752 GCA_038222915.1 Tepidisphaerales bacterium | reverse complement strand
ACAATGCCGCTGAGATGACCGCTCAGTTGGAATATCAGCCATCCCCCAGCCCGAAGTTCGATCCCGAAGAATACCGCATGACGGTCGGCGAGCACCTCGACGAGCTCCGCCGCCGCTTCATCTTCGGTTTCATCGGGCTCTTCGTCGCCGTCATCATCTGCATGCTCTTCGGCGAGCGCATCGTCGTCGCCTTCTGCAAACCCCTCTATTTCGCCCTCAAAAAACGCTCCATCAACCCCCAGCTCTACAATCGCGAGGTGGCCGGCGCCTTCATGACCTATCTGAAGATCAGCCTGATCACCGCCCTGGCCTTCAGCGGCCCCTGGATCCTCTACCAGCTCTGGCAATTCGTCGCCGCCGGCCTCTATCCCAATGAGCGCAAAGCTCTCACCCGATACATCCCCCTCAGCATCGGCCTCCTGATCCTCGGCATGGTCTTCGTCTATGTCGTGGTCTTGCCCCTCACCATCGGCGTCCTCCTTGATTTCAGCAACACGTTTCCACTTCCAGAGACGCCAAAAACGCCATTGGTCCAGCTCCCAACCTCCCAGCCCTCCCACATCGACAGCTTCGAGGCCGACCCGGCCACGCCCATCGACGGCGAGATCTGGTACAACCAGTTCGAAGGCCGCCTGAAGGTCTACCTTCAGAAAGAGACGCGCGTCCTTACGTTCGGCTCCAAAAACCTCGTCGCCCCGATGATCGAGCTGTCGACGTACATCGATCTGGTCATCACCTCCATGCTCACCTTCGGCATCTGCTTCCAGTTGCCCATCGTCGTTATGACCGTCGTCAAGATCGGCATCGTCGAAGTGGCCGGCCTCAAGAAAAGCCGCCGGATCGTCTACTTCGTCATGACCATCGTCGCCGCCGTCCTCGCGCCGGGCGACGTTGTCACCGCCATGATGGCGCTACTCGTTCCGCTCATCCTCCTCTACGAATTCGGCATCCTGCTCGCCCAGTGGGGCCTAAGGAAGTCGGCCAAAGCCGCGACTTGATGGCGACTTTTCAAATCCTCCAATCTGAGATCTGAAATCCAATCTGAAAAGAAAAGCGGCGGAGACTCTTGCAAGTCTCCGCCGCCGATCAATTCCAATTCCCGCAGATGATCAGTTCAAAAAGATAACCCGCGCCCCGCTCTTCCCGGCCACGTTCGGCGTGTCGCCAATGCGAATCCCCGGCGAATTCTTCACATACACAATCCCAATCGCGCCCGGCCGGCCCATGATGGCGATGCTCATGTTCGGGCAGTGGTCCACCGTGATCGTGTTGATATGCCCGGTGTGAATCGCGGTCACCTGAAGGCAGACAACCGTGTTACGCACGCGCAGGTCCTTCAGGAGAATGCTGTTGAAATTACCGTCTTCGATCATCACCGGAATGCCCACGCCGTCGTGCATGTCAATGTCCTGGATCACCAGGTCGGTCGGGTTGTCCTGCCAGTTGCCGCCGCCGCAGACCTGGATGAAATCGGTGTGCCAGCCCGGCGTTCGCCAGATGCCGGAGATTTCGCAGTGTGAAACGGTGATGCTCTTCCAGGACCAGTAACTGCCGTTGGGTTGTTTCGAAGAACCAATCCCCATTCCCTTATGATTGATGGGGGGATTGGTGATGGAATAGTCTTGAATGTTCAACACCTTCTGGGGCTGAATCCAGGGCCGGCCGCCAACCGAATCATGCACGAAGGTCTTGTACGGATAAATCCAGAATCCATTCACCCACCCGTTCGCCTTCACTTCGGATACGCATCCGAACAACAACATCGCGGCCAGTGCACCCAGTACGTTCTTATGCAATCGCATCAGACTCCGTTCGTAAAATTGGTTAAGACAGTTCCCTGACCGCAATGAGACGCGCAGTCGAGACGGTCCAGGCCGCAAGCCGCATCGCGCAGCTCTCGGCCAGTTCAAATTCAGGGCCTCGCACAAACGCGACTCGGGATCGCGATGCTCAAGATTGCCCAAAACACATTGGTGTCCGACAACGGCGAAACGCTTTTCGCCGATTTCCTAAGATCAGCCTTTCGGCGGGCCGCATTGAAGGCCCGACGCCTGAGGATGTGGCGTGACGAATATCCTCTGCGTCTTAGCGGACGGATGCCTCGGGAAGGACACCGACCACTCGATCCGGAACGGACTCTAGCGCAAAACAGGTAAACCTGACCTGCATCAGGCACGCTTAAATAACGGCATCGAAATCTGTGTCAACCGGTTTGCCGGATAATCCTGAATATTTTTCGAACTACACGCCGACATCAAAGGTCCTAACAAAAAAAATTCCCAATGGCGATCCGCGCGCGCTTCTATCAGCGATGCCAACGTCCCTGCCGATAAGAACCACCCTCAATTTCAGCGAAACAAGAATTTCGCCACTGGCCCGTGGTGCGACCCTCCCGCCTCACCGTCCGGTAACCCGCCAAATACCGCATCATCAGTACTGATACACGAGAAAATATAGGCCAACTCCCTAAACCACCCCGGACGCGCCTCCGATCAAGAAAACATCGGAGAAACGTTATGCAGTTAGCAATCAACACATTCCCTGACACGACCGCGGAACTGACCGCAGAGGCCGGCCTGCAGCGCGGAGCCCGCAAGGCCCAACGCATGCAACAGTCACGGTCGACGGACATCATTATCAGTCCCCCGGACGGAGAACGAACGCCGCGCACCGTGCAGGTGACCGACGTGTCACTCACCGGCATCGCCTTTCGCACCGAGGAGCCCGTCAACGAACAGACGCCGTTCCTGTTGCCCCGTCATAGCGCAAAGTCCGCCCTCGCATACACCGTCGTGCATTGCCGCCGGGACGAACAGCATTTTGTCGTCGGCGCTGAGCTCAATGGGGCCGTCGATCTCAAGACATCCCAAGTCCCGGCGACGAAGGGAAAAGCCCGCTCATCGGCCCGAACGCCGGCGCCCGAAAGCATGACAAGCAGAATGTTTGGAAAAATTAAACGAAGGTTTCGTCTTTCTGGCAGTATAAATTTCTCTCCCGCACATGCTGTATCGTAAGTGAATAATTAAAAGCCATTTACAGGAATGATACCGCAGGCACAATGTCAAAAGAATGCACTTGACATACACCTAACAACTGGCGACAATGGAGCTTCAATTCAGCGGCCGTTAAACGCGGTCGCTGCGTTGTTTTAGGGAAAAGGAGCTCTGGCCCATGGCCTCCCAGCTGGTCGACTACTGCACGTACGCCGACGCCGCCCGCCCGGACGATTTCGACACCCTCCTCCGCCGCGCCGTCTACCTCCTGCCCGACGATGAAGCCCTGATTCGCACGATCGCCCAAGGCGCCAGCCGGCGCGACGCCGCCCAGCTCATGGGCCTCGCCCCCGGCACAGTCTCACGCCGGCTGCATCGTCTCATCACGCGTCTCCGCGATCCGCTCGTCGCCACCCTCATTGATAACCCAGGCGACCTCCCCCCCGAAAACCAGCAGCTTGGCATCGACCACTACCTCCTGAAACGCCCGCTCAAGGAACTGGCCAAGCTCCATCACCGCTCGCGCCTGGAAATCCGCGAAACCCTCTTTGAACTCAAAGGCTGGCACAAAGGCCGCCAACCCCAGATTCCGCGCCCCGCCCGCAGAACAAAACAAACCCAAACCACCCTTCCACCAGGAACTAAAAACTAGGAACTCCCGGAGCACAGATGCGCAAAACGAACACACCGCAACCTCGCCACCCCCTCCATTCCGCCCGCGCCGCCACCGTCGCCGCCTGGTTTGGCCTGACTTACTCCCCGACAAAACGAACCCAACCGCCCCGCGCCCCGCCCAACATCCCCCTCCCCCGCCCCGGCCAGATCTTCCTCATCACCGGCCCCAGCGGCGCAGGAAAATCCTCCCTGCTCCGCGCCCTACAATCCCGGGCCCGCCGCCCCTGCATCAACCTCGCCACCATCCCCCTGCCCAATCGCCCACTCATCGACCTCCTCCCCAACCTCCCCATCGATCAGGCACTCCAAGCCCTCGCGAAAGTAGGACTGGCCGAAGCCCAGTCCTACCTCCACTCCCCGGCCGAGCTAAGCGAAGGCCAGCGCTGGCGCTTACGCCTCGCACTGGCCATCCACCAATCAACTTCTTGTTCCAAACCTGGCAACTCCCTGCTCGTCTCCGACGAATTCGCCGCCCTCCTCGACCGCGTAACGGCCGCCATCGTCGCCCACGCCCTGCGCCGGGCCATCGATCGCTCTCCGAACTTGAGCGCCGTCCTCGCCACCAGCCACGACGACCTCACCCAACCGCTCGCCCCGGACCGCATCATCCACTGCGATTTCGGCGAAACCGCCGTCACGACGCAGAAACGAAGAAAAGAGGCATACCGATGACCACGCTCAAAATACAAAACGAACCCACCGCGCCGCCGGCAATCATCCTCTATCCCCTGCCAGGCCTCCCCGGCACCTTAACGCTAGCGCCGGGAAAAGTAGCGGACTACCGCGCCCTCGCCCGCTTCCACTACCGCCCCAAACCCCCGGCCACCTGGGCCGCCATCTGGACAGTCACCTACACCCCGATCAACGAATTACAAAACGAACCCAAAAGCCCCCCTCCGCATTCTAAAATACGCAATTTCAAATATTTCAAATCTGAAATCCGCATTCCCCCAAACCGCCCCGTGGCCGTCGCCGTCCTCTCCTGGCCAGTCCTAAACCTCCCCATCCGCAACAAGCTCCTGCGCCTGAACGATCTCTCGCCAACAAACCGAATCACCTTCCTCAACCAGAACGTCCGAACCATCAGCCGCGTGGCAGTCCATCCCCAATTCCGCTCCCTGGGCCTCGCCGTCACGCTGGTTAATTGCATCTGCAACAATTGCAGTACACGCTACATCGACGCCCTCGCCACCATGGCCAGGGCTCACCGCTTCTTTGACTTGGCCGGGATGATGAGACACGACCCAAAAGCCGACGACCCCGATCGACCCGTCTATTTTCTTTTCGATCGCCGATCGGCTCTACCCAAGATGCCGCGCACAAACCCACCGCCGCCAATCGCGCCAAAGGCACAGCAAAAGCACCGCGCTCAACCCAACCACCAGCCAGCACTGCGGCAAGACAAGAAAGCCCCACCACTCCGGCGGCCGTCGCATCTTCCACAATTGTGCTCCAATGAACACGCTCTGATTGCCGTAAAACCGAACTCTTTCAAACTGTTGTTTCGAAGGAAGATCAATCGAAGTGCGGATTCGCTTTAGAGGACGGTCCCAGAACAAGATCCGACTCGGAAGCTGCTCAGCGACGAACGCGCCATCCGGCGATTCCGTAAATGCACGTTGCAACGTCAATGGTTTTATGATCTGAAAGGTGGAAGCGTCCAGAATCGCCTTCGCTGTGTCTGAACTCCGGATTTCCAGACATCGATTCGGCGAGGTCCCCAGGAAATAATGTTGCCCAGCCGGCCACTTGACCTGAGCCTTCCGCAAGATGCATCCGCCTCCACCACGCCCCGCGAACCGGCAGCCCGTACCCAATCACCACCGTCCCGGGCTTCGCATCAATGTCATTCATGGAAGCACGGTGCGCTGCCACACACCCAGAAAACCACACAAGACTTCCCGACTCCCGATCTCACCTAAACCAAGTTCGCAAAGCTTCAGAAATGAAACAACTCCAGCGATGAACTGGAGTTGAAGGGGTAATGGGCAGGACTGGAATCGAACCAGCGACACATGGATTTTCAGTCCATTGCTCTACCAACTGAGCTACCTGCCCGACTGAATTCGGCCCCGAATTGTATTGCGAACTTCAAGGTTTGCAATACTTCGACCACTTCAACCTGGCCCTCGCTTTTTGACGGTGGACGCGCAATCCATTGCAGGAGTCGCCCGATATGAACAAGCCGATCGCCGATGCCAATCCCTACGACCTCGCCCCGGTTCCCGCGGAACCGGTGGTCACGGCAGGCGATTCGTCGGTTATTCATTACGCATCGAAACCCGTACCTCGAAAGCGGGCGATGGAACATGTCGCCGCATCGAGTTGGCGAGACTATTACCTGCCAGGTCTAATCGCATTCGTCGGCGCCAACCTCACGTTGCTCGCGCACGGTTTGGCCATCGGACCTTATGTTCTTGCGAGCTGGGTTGGCCTGTCGGCAATCGTCCTCCTGGCGGGCCGTCGCCTGGAACTTGATCTTGGCGTTCTCCCCTCGTCCGCGATCCGAATTTTAGCATTCGGTTGCGCACTGTCCGGCGCCGCTGGATTGGCCGTTCTCAGCGGATACGCCGGCGTGTTGCTTTACATTCCAATATTCCTCGCGGTTATCTGGATGTCGATGCGGGCACTGTTTGACGCGGAAGTGCGAACTGCAGCCTTGTGCGCGGCAATTCTGTTTGTGCCGGGCACCATACTCTGGCTCGCGATACGCTTTTGCATTCACTAACCCGGGCAATCACTTCTTCTCTGGCGGCTTTTCCTTCAGGCTCTCCAGATATGCAATGAGGTCAGCAAACTCCTCCGGCTTTAGCCCAGTGAACACGCCCTCAGGCATCAGCGAAACAGCGCTGGTTTTCTTCGACTCAATGTCCTTCTTCTTGACCACAATCTTCTGGCCATTGGTATCGACCAGCGTCAGGTCCGCGTCGGTTTCCGCCTTGATGATCCCGGACACGTCCGTGCCGTTGTTCTGGAACACCAGTGTCTGCTGATATCCGTCCAGAATCTGCTTCGACGGATAAAGCACCGACTCAATCAGAAACTGCCGGTCGTACTTCAGGCCCACGCCGCTCAATGACGGGCCAACTTCGCCACCATCGTTGCCAACCTTGTGGCAACGTGCACAGGCGGCGCTGGCATTGGTCTGGAAAATCCGCTTGCCGCTCTCCACATCGCCGTGATGGCTCTTGGCGAACGCCATGAAGTTTTCTGGCGACAACTTCGATGTGTCGTACTCGAAAATCTTGTTCCCCTTGCGCTTATCCTCAGGAACAATCGGCGTGAAAATCTGCTTCAACTCATTCATCGCCTGAGCCGACAGCGGCTCACCTTCAAGACGCTTCTCAATCAACGGCAGCGCCTGATCGCGGAACTTCTCAATGGCGCGGCGGCTTCGATCGCGAACGCCGCCATCACGGTTTTCCAGGCCGCTCAAATACGCGCTCAAGGCTTTGAGATCCGGCGTCTGTGTCAGGGCCGAAATGGCCTCACGCTCTACTTCCTTGTCTTTTACCGCCTCGAGCAGGGGATCAATCCCTTCAGGCAACTTCACCTTGCCCAGCGCTTCGGCCGCTGCCCGGCGCACTTCCGGCTTTTTCGCCTTCAGTGCTCCGCTCAACGGCTCGACAACTTCCTTGCCGCCCAAGGCCGCCAATGCGTTGGCGGCGGCGATCGCGACCTTAGGTTCATCGTGCGACAATCGCCTGGCAAGAACTGGAATAGACTTGGCGTCCTTTGCTTCCAGCATCGCCTCGAGCGCCGGCACCAAGAGTTCGGGAGCGTCAACGCGTCCAACCAATTCGGCAAGAGCTTCGTTCATCGGTTGGCCGCCGACGAGCTTGGCCACGTTAATCGCTTCGAGCGCCAGCGGAGTTGTTGTAGTTGTCTCCTTCAAGATGGTGCTTACGACGGGTGTTGCCGCTTTGGACTTCGCGTTGGCAAGAGCCCTCAACACACCTTTGCGAATCGCCGCGTCGCTCTCTTTGTTGAACAACGCAACCAGCGTATCGCCAAGCGTCGGGTCCGGGGCGGTCGCCAGGCCGTTCAGCACTGCGAGTCGCACATCCTGACTTCCGTCATTGAGACCGGCGCGAACAGCCTCACTCACACCGGGGGTTCCAGCCCACTCCACTTCCTTGGCGGGCGGAAGGGAATTTTCGGGCTGCGTGCGCCACCAGTCGCCATTCCAGGGCTTTTGCTTCCGAGCCATCGGCGTTAGCGCCGAGATGGCGGCCGCACGTCCTTCCGGTGGATTCGCGGTCGTCGCGAAATAGTTCACCAGTACCTTGACCAACTGCTCGTCATAAGTCTCGCGCAACGCCAGCACAACACCAGCCCGCACCTCCGGCCGGTCACTGGACAACCCTTTGACGATCCCTTCCCAGGCGGAAGGATTGGTCTTGCCGATGCGGTTGAGGGCGTTAAAGATCGCGAAGTGCGTAAAAAGGTCGGTCTCGGTCAGCTTGTCCAACAGCGGCTGAACGGCGGCGGTTTCGCCGACGCGACCAAGCGCTGTGGCGGATCGGAATCGCAATGCGGCGTCGCCGCTGTTGAGGGTCGAAATCAGGGCGGGTACGGCTTCTTTCGCCGCGCGTGTGCCGAGCTGCCGCGCTGCCTGCATGCGAACAGACATTTCCACCTTGTCGTCTTTCAAGACGCTCATGATGGCCGATCTACCAGATTTACCGGCGTCGATTCGGTCCAGCGTCCAGATCGCCGACCAGCGCGCCCGCTCCGGAGCGCCCGGATCAGCGAGGAGCGCCACCAGCATCGGGGTGGCTTCGGCCGCGCGTTCCGCCAGACGGCGCTGCGCGACAAGCCGAACGCTCTCCGCCGGATGTGCCAGCCCCGCCAGCAACTCAGGCGTGGACGCTTCAATCTTTTGCCCAAGTGAAGCGGGCACAAACCACGCCGGCTTCGGTGCCGCGAGGCTTGGACCGGTATAAGTCACCTTCAAAAACCGGCCGCTCACCGCGTTCGGATTGCTCCAGCCACTGTAGTTCCAGTCGGTGATATAGAAGCCCATTCCATCCGGCGTAAGGCAGATGCCTACCGGGCGGAACTCCACGCTGCCATTGGTCAGGAAGTCGTGCTTCTTAAGCACCTTGAATGTCCCGCCATCGCGCTGCAACTGCATGCGGTAAAGCTTGCGATTGCCCCATTCGCAGTGGAATACGTTGCCGCGATATTCTACGGGCAATGCGTCTTCGTTGTAGGAGATGGCGCCGGTGGGCGAGCCGCCGCCATACTCTTCCGTGCGCCAGAGTGTAAACGGCCGATACGGCTTGTCCTTCTTCTTGTCTTCGCGCCACTTGTTGACCGCTTCGGGATCAGACTGGTGTGGGCGATAATCGTATGGATAGCCGTAGAAACCGCCGTCGACCATGTGGGTAAAACGGGTGTCCCAGCCCAGGCCGTCGTCGGTGTTGTCCAGGGTAAACATCTCGTCTTCGGGCGTCACCGAAACGTCGAGGTGGTTGCGCGTGCCCGTTGCATACACTTCCATGTCGGTACCGTCGGGACGAATGCGCAGGAGGCCGCCCCCCTTCAGCTCGGCTTTGCGATGATCGATGTTCGACTCCGCTCCGAAAACACCTTTGTCGCCGACGGCCATGTAAAGATAACCATCCATTGCCAGACGGATTGAGGCGGGGATGTGATCGTTCATCCCACCGGCCGGATGAGGATTGGTGGTATTGATAAGATCGACGCGATTCTTGCCGACGCTGTTGTCGTCGGTAAACACGCTCAGCTTCGGACAGTGGTGGACGTAGAGCTTTCCGTCCATGTAGACGAGGCCGAAGACTGCGTACAGGTTCTCGGCAAACACGCTGATGTGACCGTCAGGATGGAAGCACAGAATTCGGTCGCCGGGCTTTTCCGCCGGCCCGAGCATATCCACCGGATCTTCTGCCACGAATACCCGGCCATCCGGCGCCGCGCACACCACGCTCGGATAGTGAATCAGCGGCAGCTTGGAAGACTCCGGCCAATCGCCCTTTTGCGGCATCTGGGCAAGCACTTCAACCTTCCAACCCTCCATTGCCTTTGGGAAAGTTGGATTGGTTGTGGGCCGGGTGGCAGGAGGTATTGCTGGCTTGGCCTCTGGCGCGGCTAGAACTGCAAGAGGTGCAAAAGTAAACGCGAAGCAGGCCGTAAGCCGCCCGACACGGGAGAAGCTCTTCATGGTCAATGGATCCTTCGTTGTTGATTCAGGACGTAGGCCCATCCAGCCAGCCCCGAAAAGCAGGCGGATAAAGCCACTCTACCTCTACTCGCCTGGGTCCACGATTGTTGTTCAATCGGGGCCCTGTGAAACGTCTCTACTTGCCCGCCGGCCCGTCCGTGAATGGCCGCAATTCCAGCTTCGGCTGGTGTTCGGGCGCCTGCGCTCCGTCGGTTGTAATTCCTTGAAAGTAATGCTTTTGCCATCCCTGTTTCACGGCGTCGGAGGCCGGCTTTTTTAATTCTGCCAGAAACTCATTCCGCTTCTGCGACCAGTCCGCATACTTCTGCGCCACCTCCGGATCGGCGCTGATATCGCGGATACTCGGCTGGAAGTTTTCCAGGTCGCCGCGCGGCTGCGGGACAACCATGCAAATCGGCTCATCCTTCTCGAAGGTGATCGGCTCGCGCGGGCGGGTCATTTGCCAGTTCATGGTGAAGGTGGCCATCGACCAATCCGCCTCGATGACGCCTTCGAGGGCATAGATGCCGTCTTTGGGGTAATTGGCGGGGCCGCGGGCCAGCAGGTTGTAGCCGGGGGGCGTGCGGAAGAGCCAAGGGAGGTTGAAGGTGAGAACGCCGTGGCCGAAATGGGTGAGGGCGGGGACTTGTTCGGATCCGTCGAGACGTTCGATGCGGATGCAGGAAGTGTCCCACCCGCCGGTCCAGGTGACGCGGATCGGGTGGCTGTTGAGCACCCACCAGCCGTGCTGATTTGCGATAAGCAGCGGAAGGCAACGATAGGCGAAGCGATCGCGTGTCGCATCCATCCAGTCGCGGGCCCGCGGCGCAGGAACAAGCTTCATGTCTGGCCATGTGCTGACGCGATAGGCGATCAGATTTGGTCCGCTGGCTTCAATCGGGCCGGGCGGCGACTTCTGCTTTGGGGCGATCGCATTTTCCATCTTGCTCTCCAAATTCAGCGGCAGGAGTTGCAAAAGCCGCATGTGCGTCTTGCAATGTCCCTACGATACGAAGGTTGAGCGGAGGTTCAATAGTCCGGTGTTTCTCAAAGTATAGTTCCTGCCAATGCCCGAAGCCTGCTTTTGCCCAAGCTGCTTAACGGTTGTCACCGCCGAGGTGGGCGGTTTATGCGGGCAGTGCGGTCTGGCACTTCGGCCGCTGTTCGATCAGCGTGGCGCGCTGTCGCGGGAATTTCTTGTGGCACGGGGAACATGTTGCGACACCGGTTGCCGTAACTGTCCTTATCGGGATTCAACCGGGTAGCACACCAGCCTCGGCGAGCAGTTGGCGGGTGGCCTCCATTGGCAGTCCAACGATGTTGCTTCGGCTTCCGGACTGGCGGGTGACGAACGGGTCGCGGTCCTGGATGCCGTAGCCCCCTGCTTTGCCGCGCCAGTCTCCGCCGGCCACGTACGCATCGATCTCTCTTTTCGTGAGACCGCGCATGCGGACCGCGGACATGACTGTGCAGCTCTGGTCGAGGGCCGGGTTGATGCGCTTGAGGGCAACGCCGGTGATGACTACATGGGTGGTGCCGCTTAGCAACTGGAGCATCTCTCTGGCGGCTTCGGCATCGATGGGTTTGCCAAGGGCCATGTCGCCGAAGGCTACTACTGTGTCGGCGGCGAGGATGACTTGTTCGGGGTGGAAGCTGGCGACGGCCCTGGCTTTTTCTTTGGCAAGCCAGAGGGCCAGATGGGCGGGGAGCATGTTTGGCGGGTGCTTGTCTTCGTCTATGTCGGCGGGATGGACTTCAAAGTCATAACCCTCGGCGCGGAGTAATTCCTGGCGGCGCGGCGAGGCGCTGGCGAGTATCAGGCGCGTGGGACGGGTAGGCTTTTCCAACGCGGCTAACTCTTGAACTTGATGGCGATGTCGCCGACCTGGACACTGCGCCGGCCTGGGATCGGATGGCAGTCCATGTGTACGCCGTCCTTCTTCAGTGCGGCAACGGTTCCGTGGGCAATGACGGTGAAGTCGGCGGTGACGATGGAGAGGGTGTCGCCTAACCTCACGTCTCCCATGTTCATCTGATCGACGTCGAGCCAAGGTGCGTCGGGGAGGATGATGCTGACGGCGCCGATGGCCGCGACATCGGGGTTCTTCTGGAGGCTTGCGCGCAGGGCGGTTGTATCCGGCTCCTCGACCCGTACAGGGGCGGCCCTGGGCGCTGGCTTGGACTCGGCGCAGCCGGACAGGAGGGCGGCGGCGAGCAGGGCAGCACTAATCGTCCTTTTCATGGTGCGACTCCTTAGATGCTTAGATGATCTTGTCGACGCCGGGGATGGCAACGGGGGCGACGGGCATCGGGCCGAACTCGAGTTTTTCGGGCATGAGGTTGAGCTTGGAATCCATCATATCTTTCCAGCGGACGATCTGGCCGGTGTAGGTGGCGATGCGGCCCATGATGGCGGTCATGGTGCTTTCGGCGACCTGCTGGCATTCGTTGAGGGGCTTGCCGGCGCGGATGCTGGCGATGTTGTCGGCGTGCTCCTGGACGTAGGGGTTTATGTCGGTGGCCTCGGCTTTCCAATTGCCGTTGGGGGACTTGATGAGGCCGGCGGTAGCGATGCCGGTGGTGCCGACGAATTGCTCGGTGATGCGGTTGTAACACTTTTCCATCTGGCGCGACATGCTGGCGATGTGCGTGCCGTCGGGGTATTCGAAGTCGACGGCGAAGTGGTCGTAGACGTTGCCGTAGGCGGGCGAGACGCGCGACTGCCGGCCGCCCAAACCGATGGCCTGCTTGGGATGCGTGCCCATGACCCAGTTGGCGACGTCGATCTGGTGGAGGTGCTGCTCGACGATGATGTCGCCGCTGAGCCAGGTGAAGTAGAGCCAATCGCGCACCTGCCACTCGACATCCGACCAATCGGGCTGACGGGTCTTGTTCCAGAGACCTTCCTGAATCCAGTAGATCTGCCCGGCCTGGATCTTCCCGATCGCGCCGTCTTGAATCTTCTTTACGGTTTCAATGTACTTGGGGTCGTGGCGGCGCTGGGTACCGGCCACGAAGGAGATGCCCTTTTCAGTGGCGATTTTTCCGGCGTCCATGACCCTGCGAACTCCGACGGGATCGACGCCGCAGGGCTTTTCGCCGAAGGTGTTTTTGCCGGCGTTGAGGGCGGCCTCGATCATCATGGGGCGGAAGCCGGGGGGCGTAGCGAGGATGACGTAGTTGACGTCGGTCTCAAGGAGTTTCTTGTAGCCGTCCCAGCCGTTGAAACAATGATCGTCGCTGACGTCGAACTTGTCCTTGCCCAGTTCGGCAAATCGCTCTCGGGCGGCCTTCACCTGATCCGGAAAAAGATCGCACAGTGCGGTGATCTTCGTGCCCGGTGAAGATTCAACCGCCTGATTCGCCGCCCCGCTGCCACGGCCGCCGCAACCAATGAGGCCCACCTTGATCGTGTCGGAACCGGCCGCATAGGCGAGATGCGGTCCAACAGCGGCGGCGACCGCAACGCCGGCGGAAGCTTTGAGGATCCCGCGTCGGGTGAGTTGGGTGTTGCGTGTGTTGTCAGTTCCGAGTTGCGGCATGGTTTGCTCCTGCTTCGACATTTGGAAGTTCGTTTAGCGCTTTTCGAATAGCCCAACTATTCTCGCTGAAAATGGATACTGGACAAGGGGGCGGATGTTAGAGGCCGTACCTCTGACACGAGAGACAGGAGAAGGGTCGGTTCCGGCGTTTTTTTGTGTGGCGAGTTTGAGTTGAAAACCCGGTCGCGGCACCTGGCCTACGTCCAATCGTGCACATCGGCGATGAGGAATATTCCGACCGATTGAACCTTTCCTCCGTCTCGTTCACTTCACAATAGACAACCTGCTCACCACCCAACAAGGAGACATCATGCCTTCCTCAAAGGCTTTCGGTCCGCGCATCATCGCCCTCTGTTCCATCCTAGTCCTCGCCACGCTCACCGGCTGCGCCAGTTACGCCCCGCCCGGCCGCGGCGCAGATCTCGCCGCGCTTGGCTTGACCCCCGCCGCCCGCCAGGCCCTCACCGAGCCCGGCCTCCAGACCGCCTTCGACAAAAAGCCCCTCGCCAGCTTCCCCGCGAACATCGCCGTCGTCCGCCTCCAGGCCCCCAACTACCGCTCCGAAACCGCCCAGGGCTGGGGAACCGGCAACTACAGCATCGTCACCACCCGCGACGTCGAGACCGACGAGCAGTTTGCCCGAATCCAGAAGCTCGACCAAATCCGTGGCCTCGCCATGATCAACCGCATGCTCCTCCCCGCCAAACTCGAAACCGACGCCGAGCTCCGCCAGGCCGCCGCCAAGCTCCAGTGCGACATGCTCCTCGTCTACACATTCGACACGACGTTCCATCTCCAGAACCAGGCCGGCCCCGTCAGCCTGATCACCCTCGGCTTCGCCCCGGTAGAAAAAGCCAGCGCCGTGACCACGGTTAGCGCAGTCCTCATGGACACCCGCAACGGTTACATCTACGGCACCGCCGAAGCTACAAAGACCAGCGATCACCACACCACCTCCTGGACCACCGACTCGGCCATCGACTCCGCTCGCCAGGAAACAGAAAAAGAAGCCTTCGCCGCCCTCGTAGGAGAATTCGAAAAAACCTGGAAGCAAGTCGCCAGCCGAAACACAGCAGCATCGATTCAAACGCCGGTACCGCTTCGATAGAAAACAACAAGCGCACGAAATGCCCAGGCGGCGTGAAGGGCGATCACCTGCAAGGTTCGGGAACCGCGTGGCCAGTAGCCGCGTTATGATCGGGTGACTTTGCCAGACTCTCCCGACGAATTTCCATCGCTTCATGATGCGGGTGTTGCGCACCAGAGGACCAGCAGGCTGAACGAAGCGATCGCGTGCTATCGGAGCGCAATCGCACAGGACGGCGGGCGGGGTGAGACTTTCAACAACCTGGCGATTGCGCTGAAGCGGCTTGGTATGGCGGCCGACGCGCTGGGAGCTTTCGAAGTTGCCAGCGAGTTGCTACCCCAGTCGGCGCAGATTGCGAACAACATTGGGAACATCCTTGCGGAGCTGGGGCGGACCGGTGACGCGATCGACGCGTATGAGAAGGCCCTGCGTCTACGGCCGGAGCATGCGGATACGCTGAGCAATCTGGCCGGCGCTCTGCGGGACGCGGGGCGGGTGGAGGAGGCCCTTGGGTGTTACGAGCGGGCGATGGTGGCGCAGCCTGGTCATGCGGCCTCCGAGAGCGGGCGGCTGTACGCGATGCATTTTTTACCACGTTGCGATGCGCACACCCTTTTCACGGCACATCGGGAATGGGCGGCGCGGCATGCCGACCCATTGATGGTGGAGGCAGCGTCACATCCGAACCGGCGCGATGCTGGCCGGCGGATTCGGGTGGGGTATGTTTCGCCGAATTTCTGCGAGCATTCTGTTGGGCGTTTTTTGCTGGCGCTTTTTGTCCACCATGATGCTTCTGCCGTGGAGGTGTTTGCCTATTCGGATGTGCTGCGGCCCGATGCGATGACCGATCATTTGCGTTCGCGTATGAACGCGTGGAGGGATTGCGTGGGTGTTTCGGATGAAGCGCTCGCGAAAATGATTCGCGCGGATCAGATTGATGTTCTGGTGGATTTGAATATGCACATGGCCGAGAGTCGGTTGCTGACCTTCGCGCGGCGGCCTGCTCCGGTGCAGGTGACTTATCTTGCATATTGCAGCACGACGGGGATGCGGGCGATGGACTATCGGCTGACCGATGCTTATCTCGATCCGGAGGAGACGACGTCATACGCGGAGAAGTCGGTTCGGTTGGCGCGGTCATACTGGTGCTATTCGCGGCCGGGTGATGCGGAGGTTTTGCCGAAGGACGGAGGCCGGGGAATCACGTTTGGTTGCCTTAACAATTTTTGCAAGGTATCGGCCGAGGCGCTGCGGGCGTGGTGCGAGATTCTGCGACGGGTGGCGGGTTCGCGGTTGATTCTGCATGCACACGAGGGCGCCCATCGGCAGCGGGTGCGCGAATTGTTTTTGAGCGAAGGGCTCGAGCCGGCGCGGGTGGAATTACAGAGGTTCATGGCGTTGCAGGAGTATTTGCGGAGTTATGGCCGGATTGATGTGGCGCTGGATCCATTTCCATATGCCGGAGGGACGACGACATGTGATGCGTTGTGGATGGGTGTGCCGGTGGTGAGTCTTGCGGGCGTGACGGCGGTGTCGCGCGGGGGATTGAGCATTCTTTCCAATGTGGGGCTGGCGGAGTTGGTTGCTCACAGTGCGGGTGAATATATCGAGAAGGCGGTCGGGCTTGCGATGGATATGCCGAGGCGTGGGGCGTTGCGCGCTGGGTTACGGGAGAGGATGTTGGCATCGCCGCTGATGGATGGGCCGGCATTTGCGCGGGATATGGAAGCGGCGTATCGAGCGATGTGGCGGCGGTGGTGCGAGGCGGGGTCAGCCTGACAAAGCCTGCGGGATCCGCCGCTCGCGCTGCAACTTGCAGTTGGTGCGAGCCGCGGATCCAGGTTTATCAAGGAAGGCTTGGTTGATGCTTCACGCGGCGGCGGCCCGCATGGCCGAGCCGGATTTGGTCGTCGATTTGCCGAGAACCTGCATCTGCAAGCGCTGGATGATCGCGGTGTGCATCTGGCTGACGCGCGATTCGGAGAGATCGAGGACTGCGCCGATCTCCTTCATCGTCATCTCGTCGTAGTAGTAGAGGGTGACGATCAGGCGCTCGGCCCGGGAGAGGTTCTGGGTGATGATCGCCTTCAGGTCGCGGCGCTGGGCATCTTCGAGCGCGGTGCGGCTGGTGCGGTCTTCGAGGATTTCGGTGTCGCGGAACTCGTTGCCGTTGCTGTCTTCTGGCGTGCGGTTGGCCGACAGCGAGAGGATGCGGGCCGAGGCCGAGTCGCTGACAAGCTTTTTCAGATCGCCCATCGACACGTCGAGCTTCCGTGCCAGTTCATCGTCCGACGGGCTTCGGCCAAGTTCCACCTGGAGTTCCATGGTGGCGTTGGTGAGCTTGTGGGAGCGTGAGCGGGCGAGACGGGAGACGGGATCGAGGGAGCGGAGCTCGTCGAGAATTGCGCCGCGGATTCGGCCGGCACAATAGGTTTCGAACTTCACGCCGCGTGCCGGGTCGAAGCCGGCGATGGCGTGCATAAGGCCAAACGCGCCGACGGACATGAGGTCGTCGACGTCCACCTCTCGCGGCAGCTTGGCATGTATTCGCTCTGCGGTGTACCGCACAATCGGCAGGTAGTTTTCCATCAGAGTGTTTCGAGCCCCCTCTGATTTGGTCTGCGCATATTCCGTCCACACCTGCTGAATGTCCCGCTTGAGAGGCTGGGGCATGCTGTTCTCCTGGTGAAGCGTTGGTCCCGGGTGTTCAATCTGACAAGACGGTTCTGAGCCGTCTCGCAACACCCTGCCTATCGGCGACCACCCCAGCCCGCATAAACAATTTAACTCTTGTTTCTTCACGAGGATGCGCGTCCGAAATCGGCCTTCCGGTCAGGTGAGAGACATGGTGTTCTATAGGACCCGGGCAGGCAGACTCTGCATTGCCCTGCAATTGCTGAGGATAGAAAAAATCCCGAAGCGACGACGTCACTTCGGGAAAAAGTTAAGGATCGGATGATTACTACCGAAGGCTGCGGCGGTTTCTCACCGCGGAGCGGCGCGTTTTCAACATGTACTTTAGAAGTTTACTCCGAGCGTGATGCCGAATGTTGTGGGTGCGCCGCTTTCGCCGACGTAGCCGGAGGCGGAGGGGAAGGGGAACGCGAGCGGGATGTAGTGGGTGTTGAAGACGTTGTCGATGAAACCTTCCAGACGCCAGCGGCCATCGGTGACGCCGAGGCGCAGGTTGGTCAGGGCGTAACTGGTCTGGGCGGCATTGTTGCTGGGGTCGTAGTAGTACTTGCCAACGCCAAACACTTCGGCACGTGCAAAGGCGCGAAGGGAGTTGTAGACCTTCATCGAATATTGTGCGCCGACATTCCAGGTGACGTCCGGCGCGAACGGAAGATCGTTGCCGCGGGCGATACCGGCGCCGGGAATGTTGGTGTCAAAACGGGTGTTCATGACGCCGATGCCGGCGAAGAGATCTAGATTTTCGACCGGGCGGAAAGTCACCTCGACTTCCGCGCCGGCGCTCTTGGCCTTGCCCGCGTTGGCAATGAAGAACTGTGACGGGCTGCCATTAGGCAAATCCAACTGCACATCATCCCAATTGATGTAGAAGACATCGGCGTTGACGATCAGCCGGTTTTTCAGCCACGAGGACTTCACGCCCAGCTCGTATGTCCAGCTGGTTTCCTGATCGAAGCTAGGGTTGGTTCCGGTTGGGGCGGTGGAGTTGAAGCCGCCGGCACGATACCCCTCGGTGGCACTGCCGTAGACCATCAGGTCTTTGGTGAAGTGATATCCAACGCCGAATTTCGGCGAGAGGCGGTAAAAGTCGCGGGTGGAGTCAACGTTGGGTGACGCGGGGATGAGTGGTGTACTGTTGGCGTTGTCGAGGCTGGCGCGGGAGCGCTGGTAGTCGTAACGGAGGCCGACGATGAAATCGAGCTTGTCCCAGAGGGTCAGCGTTGTCTGGCCGAAGAACGCGATGCCAATATCGCGGGTGTCAGAGTTCTGTAGTTGCTGAAAGGGAAAGGGCGCGCCACCGGGCCCGACGCCGCCGGGACGGATGTCGTTTACAACCCGCTGGTTGTCGGTCGATGCAAAGAAGAAGACGCCGCCAACCCAGGAGAGTTTGGTGTCATTGTTGATGACCAACGGTCGTTCGGTCGGGGAGGAGAAGCGAAGCTCTTCAATCCACGCGATCTGGTGCTCCTTGTTGTCGCGGCGGGCGGCGTCGATGGGAGTTTCGTCGACATCGGTGGTGTCTCGCGAGCGCCAATATTGGTACGAGCTGCTGAAATTCATCTCGACGTTCTGGCCGAAGTAGTTGATCACGAGCGAAGGCTCGATGACGTCGCGCTCGGTCCCGCCTTCAAAATCGTGGAAGGCGCGGTTGGGGTGATCGTGGAGATAACCAATGTCGTAGAGGGGATAGTCGCCGTCGCGATCGCGCTCGCCGTTGAAGGAGAGGAGGATTTCCCATTTTTCCGAAGGCGTCCAGCGGAGCGAGGCGCGGCCAAAATAGTCTTCGCGGCCGTCGAGGTCGTGGTTGGTGAAGTTGTTCGTGGAGTAACCGTCGCGGGTCCGATAACCGCCAGAGAGGGAGAGGTAGAGGTTGTCCTTGACGATCGGTCCGGAGACTGAGCCCCGATAATCCTGCAGCCCGAAATTGCCAAAGGTGGTTTCGACGCTGCGTTCCCAAGTGTTGGTCGGCTTGTGGGTGATGATGTTGATGACGCCGCCAAGGGTGTTTCGGACGTAGAGCGTGCCCTGCGGACCGCGCAGGAATTCGATGCGATCGACGCCAAAAAGCTGCTGATTGGACGTGGCGAAGGACAACTGGGGTACGCCGTCGATGTAGGTGGTGACGGCGGGACTGCCCTGGCCGGAGCCGATGCCGCGGATGAAGGGGAAGCTGAGGCGCTGGTTGGTGAAGTATTGCAGGTTGAGATTCGGGACGTAGCGGGCGGCGTCTTTCACTTCGCGAATTTCGTCATCCTGGATGGTCTGGCCGGAGATGACGCTGACGCTTTCGGGGACTTGCTGGAGCGGTTCTTCGCGTAGTTGGGCGGTGACCACGATCGGTTTGAGCGTCAAATCGCCCGGTCGAATGGGCTCGGGGCCATTAGAGGCCGGAGCGGTGGTCGGCGGCGCGAATGCAGTTCCGCTGAGCGCAAAAGTGACGGCAGAAAGCAGGCAGGCGCGCTTGAGCGCAGTTAGACGATTCATCATTCCTACTCCTTCGCAGAACTCGACCGGTTAAACAGGCCAAACAGACTACCGACTGTGTTTGAAAATGCGAATTTTGCCGACTGAGCCGCTTGCAACGACTGCGAAATACAGCCGGATCTCTTTAAAATGTCATCTAAATGTCATGATTGGTTAGAAATTGAATTTTTGCGAGTAGTCGCGCCAACGCTTTGTGCGAAATAGCGTCTACAATTGTTAAGGTCGCGTTGCGGTCGGAGGCGCAAATCAGTCGAAGAATCCAACATGAAGTCAGCCAAACAGATGGGCGCGAATTAGCTCACGGTCGATATACTTATACGCTCGACCGGATGGTCGCTGAAATCATGGATGACACGGTGTCGAAAGATGACCGGACGTGACACAAAAGAGCTTGGCAATTCGGCTGGTTGGCACTAGCCTATGACGAAAATATAACGGCCGAGAAGAACTGCGATGGACGCGCCGCACCGTCGCTTATTGGCCGGGGAAACCAAATGCAGAGCTTTGACTTCATCAACCGCGCAAACGCAGAGTACATCGAACAACTTTACCAGCAGTTTCGCTCAAACCCCGCGTCGGTCGACGACGCCTGGCGGGCTTTCTTTACAGGATTTGAACTTGGGGCCGGTCAGCAACAGGCGACGGTGTTGGGCGGAGTCGACGGATCGGCGATGAAACTTTCGCTGGAGGTGGCGGACCTGGTTCACGCTTATCGCGAGCTTGGCCACTTTGAAGCGACGCTTGATCCGCTGGGTCATCACCGCCCGCCGCATCCTTTGCTGCAACTGTCCGAATTCGGCATCTCACCGGGCGACCTTGACCGGCAGGTGGGGGCCGGCGGTTTCCTTGGGCCGACCGACGGAACACTTAGGGACCTGATCGAGAAACTGCGTACAACTTATTGCGGCAATATCGGCATTGAGTTCATGGACATCTCTGACAAGACCCAGCGTGAATGGCTGGCGCAGCGGATGGAGCCGATCCTGAACCGGCCGAAGTTCTCGGCGGAAGAATCCAAGCAGCTGTTTTACGAGCTGGTCGCGACACAGGGGTTTGAAGAATTTCTCGACAAGCGATATCAAAGCCAGAAGCGGTTCTCGCTCGAAGGGGCCGAGAGCCTCGTCACCCTGCTTAACACACTTGTAAATGACGGGACGACACTGGGTGTTGAAGAGATCGTGATGGGAATGGCGCATCGCGGCCGGATCAATGTGCTGGCGCATGTGCTGAACAAGCCTTATGAGATGATCCTGTCTGAATTTGAGGACAAGGGGGCGATGCTGCCGCAGGAATACGCCGGCGACGGTGACGTGAAATATCACCTGGGTTATTCGCAGGATCGGGTGACGGCGAGCAAGAAGTCGGTTCACCTGGCGCTGAGCTTTAATCCCAGCCACCTTGAACTGGTGAACCCGGTTGTGGAAGGGATCGTCCGGGCCAAGCAATACACCAAAGGCGACAACGACCGCACGAGCGTGGTGCCGGTGCTCATGCACGGCGACGCGGCGTTTTGCGGGCAGGGCATCGTGATGGAGACGCTGGCGCTTTCTGAAATGCCGTACTGGCGCACGGGCGGCACGATCCACATCATCATCAACAACCAGATCGGCTTCACGACCATGCCCAAGCAGGGCCGGTTTACGCCGTATCCGACCGACATCGCCAAGACGATTCAGGCCCCGATCTTCCACGTCAACGCTGACGATCCCGAAGCGGTTGTTCACGCGGCCCGCCTGGCGATTGCGTTCCGGCAGAAGTTCCACTGCGACGTGATGATCGATCTGTGGTGTTATCGCCGCCATGGACATAACGAGCAGGATGAGCCGTCGTTCACGCAGCCGTTGATGTACAAGCAGATCCAGGCACACTCGCGGGTGCTGCAGCTGTACGCAGCCCGGCTGATTGCCGAGAAGAAGATTACCCAGGAAGATTTTGATCGGATGAGGACGGAGGCGACCGGCCGGATGGAAGCGGCGCAGGCGGTGGCCAAGGAAGCCAAGCCCAAGCAGGCGATTACCTCCTTTGGCGGACTATGGAACGGCATGCAGCGCGCCGGGGCCGACTGGAGCGCCAAGACGGCTGTTTCAGCG